>DURG01000377.1 GCA_012837465.1 Propionibacterium sp.
CGCCCCGCCTCCTGGTCCCACTCGATGTGGGTGGTCACGGTGCGCGGCTCGAGCGCGCCGTCGTCCTCCACCAGTTCGTAGGAGCCGGAGGCGCCCACCGCGATGACCAGCTCGAGGTCGTCGGGCAGGTCGGCGGCGCGGACCCGTTCGCCTGCCAGCGGCAGGACCGTGCCCGCCTTCGCCAGCACGGGGACGGTCTCGAGGGTGCGGTGCATGGTCAGCAGGCGCCCGCCGTCGTAGCGCACGCCGGTCATGAGGTCCACCCAGTCGCCCGGGGGCAGCCAGGTCTGCACCGAGCCCAGCTGGGAATCCGGGTCCACGGGGCTGGTGATGGGCGCCACGATGAGGCAGCGTCCCAGCCAGTACTGGTTGTCGACGTCGTAGGCGTGCTCGATGCCGCCGTGCGTGTGATACATCGGCTTGACGATCGGTAGCCCCGTCGCCCACTCGGTGTAGAGGTAGGGCACCAGTGCGTGGCGCAGCCGGAGGAATTCGCCCATGATGTCGCGCACGTCCGGCCGGAACTTCCAGGGCTCCTTGCCGAGGAACGGATCGAATGTGGAGTGCAGCCGGTTGATGGGCGACAGTACGCCGAACTGCAGCCAGCGCAGCGCCATCTCGTCGTCACGCTCCCCGAAGGCGTGGCCACCGATGTCGTGGCTCCACATGCCGTAGCCGATGTTGGCCGCCGTCGCCGTGAACCAGGGCTGGAACTCGAGCGACGCCCACGTGGTGATGGTGTCGCCGGAGAAGCCGACGGGGTAGCGGTGCGACCCCGGCCCGCTGTAGCGCGACAGGATCAGCGGACGCCGCCCACGCTGGATCATGTCGAGCGTGTGGTGGTGGTTCAGCAGCCACAGGGGGTCGACGCCGGTGCGGCTGTGGGTGCCCTGCTGCCAGTCGATCCACCAGAAGTCGACGCCCATGTCTTCGAGCGGGTGGTGGACGGCGGTGAAGTAGGCGTGCACGAAGTCGGGGTCGTTGAGGTCGAACTCGACGGGCAGCCCGCTCTCCGGGTCGCGTCCCAGGGCTTCGCAGACGGCGGGATAGGCGTCCTCGAATGCTCGGATGCCGTCGGCGGGGTGGACGTTGAGCGAGACGGCCATGCCACGATCGTGCAGGCCCTTGAGGAAGGCTGCCGGATCGGCGAAGAGTTCGGGGTTCCAGGAGTAGCCGGTCCAGCCGTGACCGTAGCGGGGGTCGATGTCGGTGAGGTGCCAGTCCATGTCGATGACGGCCACGCTGAACGGGAGCCGCTCCTCGGCGAAGCGGTCCATCAGGGCTTCGTACTCGTCCTGCGTGTACGGGTGGTAACGGCTCCACCAGTTGCCCAGGGCGTAGCGTGGGATGAGCGGCGTCTGGCCGGTGATCGAGTGGTAGTCGGCGACGGCGTCGGCGTGGCGGCTGCCGTGCACGAAGACGTACAGGTCGACGCGGCCGGGCTTCGGGGGCACGAGCGTGCCCTCCTCGGTCAGCGTGAAGGATGCGGAGTCGTCGAGGACCGCGATCCCGGCTCGGCTGGCCACGCCGTCCTCGACGGGGGTGGCGCCGTCGATCGTGTCGAGCGTGCGGGCCGTGCCGCCGAGGTTGACGCGGTGCCCGACGAGCGCCGCGAAGTGGTTCTCGATGGGCTCGCCGTAGCGCCAGACGGAGTGGTAGTTGATGCGTCCGCGCACCGAAAGGCCGGCGGCGGTGGGAGCCTGGCCGTCGTAGTCGAGCTGGAAATCGTGAGTGATCAGCTGCAGGCCGTCGCCGCGCCGCTCGGCCACGACCTTCGCCGGCTGCAGCGGCCGGTCGGTCACCACCTGGGTGGGGGAGTCCTGAAATTCACCGTCGGCGTCCCATTCGAACCGCAGCAGGGCGGGAGAGAGGACGCTGATGCGCCACGTCTCGCCGGTGATGACCTGCTCGTTGACTACCTCTGACACGTGCTGACGCCTTTCCTCGGTTCCGCCACATTCTTGCAGTTGGGGTTGCTCAGGGTGTCCGATGGGTTGGCTTCCACCGGGTCGGTACTGTTGATCTGCAGAGAAGCAAGGAGGCCGCGTGAACGACCAGGGCGAGCCCAGGCCAGCGACGAATGAGTCGCTGCCGTTCGACGAGGACACGCTGATTGCGCTGCCGTCGCCCAACCCGGAAGACCCGGTGGACAGGGCCGACGTCATCGGCGAGGGCGGCCGCTGGGTGGCCGCCTGGGCCGGCCGCTTCCTGCTCACTGCGGCCGCGCTGCTGGCCATCGGGTGGATCGTCGGCAAGTTCTGGAGCGGCATCCTGCCCGCGCTGCTGGCGCTGCTGTTCGCCTCCGTGCTGTGGCCCGTGACGGCGTGGTTGAAGAAGCGCGGTGTGCCCTACGTGGCTGGCGCGGCAATCTCGCTGCTCGGGGGCTTCGGCCTGTTGGCCGGGCTCGTCTGGCTGATCGCGCCGGGTATCGCCTCGCAGTGGTCCACGCTCTCCGGCCAGGCGGTCAAGGGCGTCCAGCAACTTCAGGACTGGGCCGCAGGCCCTCCGCTCAACCTGCGCGACGAGCAACTCAACGACTGGATCGACCAGGGCCTCGCGTGGCTCCAAGGCCGCAGCGGCGAACTGGTCACCCAGGTGATGAGCCTGGGCGGCTCCATCGGTAGTGGCGTCGTCACGCTCCTGTTGACCCTCGTGCTCACCTTCTTCTTCCTCAAGGACGGCAGCAACTTCCTCTCCTTCACCCGCCGCATCGTCGGCCGCAAGGCGGGCTTCCACGCCACTGAGCTGCTCACCCGCCTCTGGAACACCATCTCGGGCTACATCCGCACGCAGGCCATCGTCAGCTTCGTGGATGCGCTGTTCATCGGCCTGGGGCTCGTCGTCCTCGGCGTACCGCTGGCCTTCCCCCTGGCGGTCATCACGTTCATCGCCGGCTTCATCCCCATGGTGGGGGCCATCACCGCAGGAGCCCTCGCGGTGCTGGTGGCGCTGGTGTCCAACGGCGTCTACACCGCGCTCTTCGTCCTGATCCTGATCCTCGTCGTGCAGCAGTTGGAGGGCAACATCCTCCAGCCCCTCCTGCAGTCGCGCGTCATGCAACTGCACCCCGTCGTGGTGCTCCTGGCGGTGCTGCTGGGCGGCGTGTGGGGTGGCATCGTCGGTGCCTTCCTCGCCGTCCCGATCGCGGCCTCGGCGGCCGTCGTGCTGCGCTACTTGGGCGACCTCATCGACCTGCGCACGGGGGACCGCAGGGCCGAGGACATCCAATGGGCCACCGACGACGGCCACACCATCGCCTACGAGGGCGAGAAGCACGCCGCGTTCTTCCGCGCCCTGGTCAACCGCCGCACCGCCATGCGCGAGGCCGAGGAGGGCACGGACCAGGCCACCGTCGAACTTCCCGGCGGCCGCGAGGTCAAGGCCGAGGGCACCGGCTGGCTCGGCAAGCTCATGCGCCGCCGCCCCATGCTGCCCCGCGGCGCCACCTCGGTGGACGACGCCGCACCCGGGGTCATCGACGTCGACGAGGGCCAGGGCGAGGCTAAGCAGCAGGGCTGACGCTCCCGGCGATCAGCCCTCCCGGTGCATCTTGTGCTTGGCCTGCGCGCGGGGGCGGATGGTCAGGCGGTCGATGTTGACGCGTGACGGGCGCGTGGCCATGTACACGATGGCGTCGGCGATGTCGTCGGCCGTCAGCGGCTCGGCGACGCCCGCGTAGACCTTCGCCGCGCGCTCCTTGTCGCCGCCGAAGCGGGTGAGGGAGAACTCCTCGGTCTCGACGAGGCCAGGGCAGATCTCGGTGATGCGCACCGGCTTGTCGTAGAGCTCCAGGCGCATCGACTCGACGATGGCGCGCTCGCCTGCCTTCGCCGCGCAGTAGCCTGCGCCACCCTCGTAGCCGGCGTCGGCCGCGATCGAGGTGACGAACACGATGATCCCCTCCGCTTTCAGCACGGCCGGCAGGAGCGCCTTGGTGACGCGCGCGGTGCCGAGGGTGTTGGTGGCGATCATCTGGGCCCACTTGTCCAGGTCCGCCTCGGCCACGGGCTCCAGCCCCAGCGCTCCGCCAGCGTTGTTGACGAGCACGTCCAAGCGGCCATCGGCGGCCTCGACGAGGCGCGCCACGTCGTCGTCCTTCGTGATGTCGCAGGCGACGGCCACGCCGCCGATCTCCTTGGCCAGGGCCTCGATCCGTTCGGCCCTGCGGGCGGCACAGATGACGCGGAAGCCGCGGTCGGCCAACAGCCGTGCGGTGGCCTCCCCGATCCCGGAACTGGCGCCAGTGACAACAGCAGTCTTCATGGTCTCAGCCTATGACGCGCGACGGACCCCGCTTGGAGGCGGGGCCCGTCGTCGATGGCCAAGTAGGAGTTGTTGCTACTTCTTGCCTTGGTTCTTCACAGCCTCGATGGAGGCCTTGGCGGCCTCGGGGTCGAGGTAGCGGCCACCGCGGGTGACCGGCTTGTAGTCCTCGTCCAGCTCGTAGTAGAGCGGGATGCCGGTGGGGATGTTCAGGCCAGCGATGTCCTCGTCGGAGATGCCGTCGAGGTGCTTGACCAGCGCGCGCAGCGAGTTGCCGTGCGCGGTGACCAGCACGGTCTTGCCCTCTGCCAGATCCGGCACGATGTGCGCCTCCCAATAGGGCAGCAGGCGGGCGACGACATCCTTCAGGCACTCGGTGCGGGGGCGGTCCGCCTCGGGGATGTCCGCGTAGCGGGGGTCGTGGTGCTGGCTGTACTCGTCGTCGACGTCGATCGGCGGGGGCGGGGTGTCGTAGCTACGACGCCACAGCATGAACTGCTCCTCGCCGAACTGTTCGAGGGTCTGCGCCTTGTCCTTTCCCTGCAGGGCGCCGTAGTGGCGCTCGTTCAGACGCCAATGGCGCTTGACGGGGATCCAGTGGCGGTCGCAGCCGTCCAGCGCCAGGTTGGCGGTGTGGATGGCGCGGCGCAGCAGGGAGGTGTGCAGGATGTCGGGCAGGAGGTTCTCCTGCTTGAGCAGATCGGCGGCCTTCTTGGCCTCGCCGATGCCCTTCTCGTTGATGTCGACGTCCACCCAGCCGGTGAACAGGTTCTTGGCGTTCCATTCGCTCTCGCCGTGACGGAGCAGGATCAGCTTCGCAGTCATGTGCCCACCCTACCGGCGCCGCGGTGGGCGCGTGTGTCGGGCCTACCCGATCACGTGGAACTCGTAACCCGCCCCTCGATAGGCCTCGATCACCTGCGGCAGGGTCTGGAGGGTGAGGTCCTTGCCCTCGGCATCGTGGGATCCGAGGCGTCATCGCATGGTTGGGCCCGTCGTCGAAGGTGAGGAAGATCTGCTTGCTGCCGTCGGTGGGCTGCTTGGCGAGCCATTGTTGGACCTGCCGGGCCGGGACGGAGTAGGCCTCTGC
>DURG01000378.1 GCA_012837465.1 Propionibacterium sp.
CGACGTGGCGGATCCCGGTGGGTACCTCGGCGCGCGCGGCGGCCAGGGTGAGGGGCAGCCCGTCGGAGCCGGCGCCGGCGGTGGTCAGGATGATGCGCTCCTCGTCGGCTTGCGGGAGCCGGTCGGAGCCCGGGCGGCCGTGGGCGAGGTAGCCGGTGAAGAAGGCCTTCGACGCGAGGGGCTCGGGGAGCTCGCCGGTCGCGGTGGCGTCGTGGACGCGGGGGTCGCCGTAGACCCAGACCTCGTCGATGAAGTCCTCGGTCGTGGCCAGCCGTTCCCACTCCTTGGCAGCGATCTCGGGGGAGTCGAGCACCTCGCGCAGGCCGAGGACCACCTTGGTGCTGGGGTGCTTCTTGCGCAGCTTCTTCAGGCCCTGCTTGAGTTCGCCGTCGATGCCGAAGATGTGACGGTCGATGACGAGGAGGTCGGGGGCCTCCGCCGCCCAGAGGGCCTTCAGGAGAGCACCGCGCATGCCGACGAGGTCGTCGAGCGCGAAGCCGGCGTGGCGGGGGGCGTACTGGCGGCCGCGCTTGGTGATGCCGGGGAGGACGAGGGTGTCGAAGCCGTTGGGCTTGGCGAAGTGGGCGGCCTCGGGCTCGCCGGTGAGGACGAGGCCGACGGCGGGCTTGCCGGTGCGCGTCGGGAGTTCGCGGGCGAGCGCGTTGGCGAGCGCCAGATTGCGGCGCACGTGACCGAACCCGACGGAGTCATGGGAGTAGAACTGCACGTGGAATGCGGTCCTGCCGTCGGGGGTGGTGGTCATGAAAGTCTCCTCGTAACCGTGTTGCTGATGGTTACGAGAATGTCGTGCGTAGATGGACGCCCGATGAGCGCTTTGTTAAAGATCCCTCATGTTGATCCCTGGGTGATGTGAGCCACGGCTGTCGTCGTATCAGCCGGCTAGCTGAAGTTGACCAGCGCCTCGATGGCGCGGTCCGCGGCGTGGCCGTCGCCGTAGGGCTGGCCGAGGTCGCTCGTCGGGACGGGGCGGATGATCACGTCGGAGAGCTGGGTGAGGTCCGGGTCGAGGATGTTCCAGCCGTCCTCGAGTGTCTCGGTCCACTCGGTCTCGGTGCGGATGGTGGTGGTGGGGGTGCCGAGGAGGAAGGCCTCCTTCTGCAGACCGCCGGAGTCCGTGACCACCCCGTCGGCGGCCATGACGGCGCGCACCATCTGCGGGTAGGCGAGGGGCTCGGAGGCGAACAGCGAACCGTTCGAGAGTTCCACCCCGTGCTTCTTGCCTAGCGCCACCAGGCGCGGGTGCGCCAGCAGCACGACGGGGACCGGTGCCGCCTTCAGCGCGTCGAGGATCGCTCGCAGACGCACGGGGTCGTCGGTGTTGTCTGCCCGGTGGATGGTGGCCAGCGCGAAGGGCTGGTCCGGGTCGATGCCCTCGGGGAGCTGGGGCTCGTCGTCCGCGACGGCGTCGCGCGTCGCCCAGCACACGTCGGTCATCACGTCGCCGATCAGCTGGGCCCGGTCCGCCAGGCCCTCCTTCGCGAGGTTGTCCATGCCCACTTGAGTGGGGACGAGCAGCAGGTCGGAGAGGTGGTCGGTGATGATGCGGTTGTGTTCCTCCGGCATGCGGCGGTTGAACGAGCGCAGGCCAGACTCGAGGTGGGCGAGCTTGATGTGCATCTTCACCGCGGCCATCGCGGCGGCCGCCGTCGAGTTGGTGTCGCCGTAGGCCAGCACCCAATCGGGCTGGTACTCCTCGAGCACGCCGTCCATCTGCTGCAGCATCGCACCGGTCTGGCGGCCGTGCGTGCCGGAGCCGACGCCGAGGTGGGCGTCGGGCGCGGGGATGCCGAGGTCGCGGAAGAACACGTCGGACAGCAGCGGGTCGTAGTGCTGGCCGGTGTGCACGATGACGTGTTCGACGCCGTCGTGCTCACTGGCCGCTCGGACGATGGGGCCGAGCTTGACGAACTGCGGACGGGCACCTACCACGCTCATGAACTTCACGCCCACCAGTCTCACACAGGAGCGCGGGGGAGCGTGGCAGCCCTGCCGCCCGGATCAAGATTTGCGAGCGTCAGGCAGCGCGAATCTAGATTTGGGCGTCCCCAGCGGGTTCGTCCTGCTGCTGGCGCCCGACGGCCCGAGAGCAATCGCCTGCGAAGGTAGAGTTGCCGGTGGCTCGAGAGAAAGGCGCACCGTGTCAGAACGCAGGCCCCGTGTGGTGCTGTTCCGCCATGCCCCCGTCGACTTCGACTCCCGGGCCAAGCGGATCGCCGGCACCCTCCACCGCGGCGGCTTCGAGCCGATCATCATCTCGCTGGAGCCCGCGGGTGGGAAGTCCGAGGAATTCCTCCTCGACGATGCCATCCGCGTCATCCGGGTGCCGCTCGCGTTCCGGCCCAAGGCATCGCTCCTGAAGGGGGCACCCGTCGAACCCGGGGCGGACCCAGCAGGGGAGAAGGTGCGCGGGTTGCGCCG
>DURG01000379.1 GCA_012837465.1 Propionibacterium sp.
CCGCCAAGCCGGATGGCTTGGCGGCCCTTTCTCGTTGTCAGCCAGGCGTCAGATCAGGCCGAGTTCGGTGACCGCATCGCGCTCATCGGCCAGTTCGGCGACGGAGGCATCGATCTTGGCGCGGGAGAACTCGTTGATCTCCAGGCCCTGGACGATCTCGTACTTGCCGTCCTTGACGGTGCACGGGAACGAGGAGATGAGGCCCTCGGGTACGCCGTAGGAGCCGTCGGACGGCACGGCCATGGAGACCCAGTCACCCTCGGGGGTGCCCAGCGCCCAGTCGCGCATGTGCTCGACGGTGGCGTTGGCCGCCGAGGCAGCCGACGACAGGCCGCGGGCCTCGATGATGGCGGCGCCGCGCTTGGCGACGGTCGGGATGAAGGTGTTCTCCAGCCAGTCCTGGTCGCCCACCAACTCGGCGGCATTCTTGCCGTCGACCTTGGCGTTGAACAGGTCCGGGTACTGGGTGGCCGAGTGGTTGCCCCAGATGGTCATGTTCGTGATGGTGTCGACGGGCACGTCGAGCTTGGCAGCCAGCTGCGACAGGGCACGGTTGTGATCCAGGCGGGTCAGCGCGTTGAACTGCTCGGCAGGGATGTCGGGGGCGTTCTTCATGGCGATGAGCGCATTGGTGTTGGCGGGGTTGCCGGTGACGAGCACCTTGACGTCATCCGCGGCCACCTCGTTGAGCGCCTTGCCCTGAGCGGTGAAGATGGCACCGTTGGCGGACAGCAGGTCGCCTCGCTCCATGCCTGCCTTGCGGGGCATGGCGCCCACGAGCATGGCCATGTTCACGCCGTCGAAGACCTTCTTGGGGTCATCGCCGATCTCGATGTTGACGAGGTTGCCGAAGGCGCAGTCGTCGAGCTCCATGACGACGCCCTCGAGCGCCTTCAGGGCGGGGGTGATTTCCAGCAGTCGCAGCTCGATGGGGGTGTCCCCCAGCAGCGATCCGCTGGCGATGCGGAACAGCAGGCTGTAACAGATCTGACCAGCTGCGCCGGTGACGGCGATCTTGACGGGAGCTTCAGTGCTCACTTATTCATTCCTTCCTCGAAACGGGTAGGTCCTAGGAACAGACTCTACCGCCCCACCGGGAGGGCTTCGCACCGGATCAGATGTAGAGGGGCACCCACTTGACCAGCTCGACGCTGATGACCAACGCGAGCCAGGCCATGAACACGATGCTGAGCCAGCCGCCAGCGACGAAACGCTCCAGCTTCTGGCCGACGGCCGGACCGAAGTAGTGGTTGTGTTCCTGGAAGTTCCAGGACGTGAGATTCCAGAACACGATGGTGGTGGCCAGACACACGGTCAGGCACCAGATGCACATCGCGCCGATCACGAAGGTGGACTGGTACAGCAGCCAGTAGGCGAAGATCACCCCGGCGAGGAAACCCAGGTGAGCGCCCACCATGAACCAGCGTGGGAAGCGGGTGCCCGACAGGCCGGCCACGGCGATCACGATGAGCACGACGCTGGTGGCGATCCCGAAGAACGCGTTCGGGAAGCCCAGCAGGTTCGCCTGCCAGGTGGCGCCGACCGCCGCACAGTCGAAGACCGCGTCGATGGTGCAGGCCAGATCCGCGTCCGGGTTGCCCGCCAGCACGAGGGCGTCGACGGACAGCACGAACGAAGCGATGAAACTGATGAGCCCGAACACCGCCATGGACCCGAAGATCCAGTACCGCTGGCTCCGCGGCGGCACCGGCCGGGGATCGGCCGACGGGTTGGCTGGGTCAAGCATCTCCGCTGAAGCGGTCACGGTCTCGTACACGCGACTATCGTAACCGGGCCGGCAACCGTGCCCGCTGCTGACCGGGGCATGGCTCATTGACGTGGTGAGCGGCTACGGTGGCGCTGTGACGATGAGCAGCTACCCTCCGCCTCGCAACCCTGTGCAGCCGCCGGCCGCGCATTACCCGGCCTACGTGCGGGCGCACCGCCACAAGCAGCAGGCCGTCGCGGTGCCGCTGATCTTCCTGGTGCTGGGTGGCCTGGCGACGCTGCTGGGCATGCTGGTGTTCCTCGAGCGTCCCCTCACGCAGTCGTTGGTGGCGGTGGCCACGTTCACCGTGGTGTTGGCCATCGGCGTGTGGTTCCTGCACTGGCTGGACCGGTGGGAGCCCGAGCCGCCCGTCTACGTGCTGGGCGCATTCCTCTGGGGCGCCGGGGTCTCGGCGCTGATCAGCGGCATCGTCAACACCGTCGTGGCCTACTCGACGCAGTCGGAAACGGCCGCGGCGATGTATTCGGCGCCCCTGATCGAGGAATCGACCAAGGGCCTGTTCCTCGTCATCGTCCTGCTCAGCACCCGCAGGGGGCGCGCGGAGTTCAACAGCCTCACCGACGCCATCGTCTACGGCGGCATGGTGGGCCTGGGCTTCGCGTGGATCGAGCACATCAGCTACGCCCTGATGCCCGAGACGATGGCCGAATCCACCGAGGTCATCTTCGTTCGGCTGCTACTGGTGGCCTACCTGCACCCGATGCTGACGATCATCGTGGCGATCGGCATCTGGGCCGGCATGAACGCCCGCGGTGCCATGAGGCTCGGCTGGCCGTTCCTCGCTTGGTGCGTGGCCGTCGGGCTCCACTTCCTGCACAACGGGTCGATGGCGCTCATGGGTGAGCGTGGCCTGTTCGTCGCCGCGGCCATCGAACTGGTCACGTTCGGCTCGCTGATCCTCGTCGGCATCCGCGCCCGCAACCGCGAGCGGGACATGGTCTCCCGCCAACTCCCCGCGCTGGTGCACTTCGGTTGGATCACCCCGCTGGAGGCCGGCTGGCTGCACGACCTGCACGGCCGCAAGCGGATGGTGTCGGCCGCCGGAGGGGAACGCAGGCTGCTGCGCGACTTCATCCAGAACGTCACGGAACTGTCCCTGCTCCGCGGGCGGCTCGACTCCCTTCGCGGCGCGGAACCGCCGACGTCGTGGATCGCGTTGCACCGCGAACTGGCCGAACTCGTGTGCCACCAGCGCCCTGAAGTGCACCGGGTCCTGAGCGGCGGCAACGGCTGGGCGCCCATGCAGGGCCACCCCGGGCAGGCTTGGGGTTCACCGCCCAAGCAGTAGGGCTCAGTTGGGCGACGCGGGCACCACGAACGCGAGGATCACCACGCCCACGCCGAGCGTCGTGAGCACCGCAACGTCGATCCAGCGCCGACGCACGACGAGCAGCCCAGATGACATCCGGGGCAGTGCCAGGCGGAGCAACGCTGCCACCAGGAGAGCGCCGCCGATGAGCAGCGACGCCATCCGCCAGCGCCCCAGCGACGCGAACACGATGCCGGCGCCGAGCACGCCCAACGAGAGCAGCAGCGCCCAGGGGTTGTCGGGGTAGGAGTCGGCTGGCTTGTCCCGCCCCCTCCTCGCCAGGCGGCCCTGGAGCCTACCCCTGATCATGCAAGGCGTTCCGCCCGGTCGACGACGTTGCTGAGCAGCATCGCGCGCGTCATGGGGCCGACGCCACCGGGGTTGGGGGTCACGAAACCAGCCTTGTCCCACACGTCGGGCGCGAGGTCGCCGACGGTCTTGCCGTCGACGCGGCTGACCCCGACGTCGACGAGGGCGGCACCCTCGCGGATCATGTCAGCGGAGATCATGGCGGGCACGCCGGCGGCGGCGACCACCACGTCGGCCCGCGAAGTGTGCGCCTTGAGGTCACGGGTGCCGGTGTGGCAGAGGGTGACGGTGCTGTTCTCGCTACGGCGGGTCAGGATGAGGCCCAGCGGGCGGCCGACGGTGATGCCCCGGCCCACGACGCAGACCTCCGCGCCGTTGAGTTCGACGTCGTGGCGGCGCAGGAGTTCGACGATGCCGCGCGGGGTGCACGGCAGCGTGGCGGGCTCGTTGAGGACGAGGCGGCCGAGGTTGGTGGGGTGGAGGCCGTCGGCGTCCTTGTCGGGGTCGATGAGCGACAGGGCCCAGTTCTCGTCGAGGTGCTTCGGGATGGGCAGCTGCACGATGTAGCCGGTGCAGGCCGGATCCTCGTTGAGGCCCTCGATGGCGTCGCGCAACTGCTCGGCGGTGGCGTCCTCGGGGAGTTCCACCTGGATGGACGAGATGCCCACCTGTTCGCAGTCGCGGTGCTTCATCCGCACGTAGTTCTGGCTGGCCGGATCCGAGCCGACCAGCACGGTGGCCAGGCCGGGCACCACGCCGCGCTCGCGCAGCGCGGCGACGCGGGTGGTGAGTTCGGCCTTGATCGCGGCGGCGGTGGCCTTGCCGTCGAGCTTGACTGCGGTCATGGGGGTGGTGCCTCCGTCGATGGGAACCGTGTCTGGTGGAGCTGTGCCTAGTGGAAGAAGTGGCGGGTGCCGGTGAAGTACATGGTGATCCCGGCGGCGGTCACGGCGTCGATGACCTCCTGGTCGCGCACCGATCCGCCGGGCTGGACGATGGCGCGCACGCCGGCGTCGAGCAGCACCTGGACGCCGTCGGCGAACGGGAAGAACGCATCAGAGGCGGCGACGGAGCCCTTGGCCCTGTCCCCCGCGCGGTCGACGGCGAGGTGGCAGGAGTCGACGCGGTTGACCTGGCCCATGCCGACGCCGACGGAGGCGCCGTCATGGGCGAGCAGGATCGCGTTGGACTTCACGGCACGCACCGCGCGCCAGGCGAAGGCGAGGTCGGCGAGGGTCGCGTCGTCGGCGGCTTCGCCCGCGGCGAGCGTCCAGTTGGCGGAGTCGTCGCCGTCGGCATCGATCGAGTCGATCTCCTGGACGAGCAGGCCGCCGTCGATCTCGCGGATGGCGGTGCCGTCGTTGCCGGCCGGCTCGGCGATGAGGATGCGGATGTTCTTCTTGCCGGAGAGCACCTCGACGGCACCCTCCTCGTAACCGGGCGCGACGATGACCTCGGTGAAGATCTCGGCCACCTGCTTGGCCATCTCCACCGACACGAGGCGGTTGGCGGCGATCACGCCACCGAAGGCGGAGACCGGGTCGCACTCGTGGGCCTTGCGGTGGGCCTCGGCGATGTCCGCGCCGACGGCGATGCCGCAGGGGTTGGCGTGCTTGATGATGGCGACGGCAGGCTCGTCGAAGTCGTAGGCGGCGCGGCGTGCGGCGTCGGCGTCGACGTAGTTGTTGTAGCTCATCTCCTTGCCGTGCAGTTGCGTTGCGTCGGCGAGGCCGGCGGTGCCGAAGCTGTTGCGGTAGACGGCCGCGTGCTGGTGTGAGTTCTCGCCGTAGCGCAGGTCGTCGACCTTGTGCCAGGTGGCGCCGTACCAGGTGGGGAAGCCGGCTTCAGCGGGCTGGTTGGCGACCTCGCTGCACATCCAGGAGGCGACGGCGACGTCGTAGGTGGCCGTGTGCACGAAGGCGGCGGCAGCCAGTTCCTTGCGCTGCGCCAGCGTGAAGCCGCCGGCGGCGAGGGCGGCCCGGAGCATGGGGTACTGCTCGGCAGACGTGATGACCGCGACCGACGCGTGGTTCTTGGCGGCGGCGCGCACCATCGTGGGCCCGCCGATGTCGATCTGCTCGACGCACTCGTCCTCGGAGGCGCCGGAGGCGACCGTCGCGGCGAACGGGTAGAGGTTGGTGATCACGAGGTCGAACGGGGCGACGCCCAGGTCGTCGAGCTGCTCGCGGTGCGTCGCGAGACGGCGATCCGCGAGGATGCCGGCGTGGACGTGCGGATGCAGCGTCTTGACGCGGCCGTCGAGGCACTCCGGGAATCCGGTGACCTCCTCGATGCCGGTGACGGGGACGCCGGCATCGGCGAGCTTGGCGGCGGTGGACCCCGTGGACACGACCTCGATGCCGGCCGCCGCGAGGTCGCGGCCGAGTTCGATCAGCCCTGACTTGTCATAGACGGAGACGAGGGCTCGGCGCAGCGGGGTCAACTCGGTCACGGGTGTTCCTTCTTCTTCCATTCGGAGACGGCCTGGGTCAGTAGGCGGCGCTCGACCACCTTGATGCGTTCATGGAGGGTATCGACGTCATCGTCGTCCAACACGTCAACCGCCCCTTGGAGGAGGATCTTACCGGTGTCGACGCCGGGGTCGACGAGGAAGACGGTGGCTCCTGCCACCTTCACGCCGGCGGCCAGCGCGTCGCGGGGGCCGTGCATGCCGGGGAAGCTGGGCAGGAGGGCGGGGTGGGTGTTGATGGTGCGCCCTCCGAAGCGGCCGAGGAAACTCTCCCCCAGCAGCTTCATGAAGCCGGCCGAGGCGACGAGGTCCGGCTCGAAGCCGGCGACGATCTCGGTGAGTTCGGCGTCCCAAGCGGCCCGGTCCCCGCCCTTCGGCAAGGGGTGGGCCACGGCGGGGACGCCCGCCTGCCGGGCGCGCTCCAGCCCGTACGCGGAGGCCTGGTCAGAGACGACGGCGACCACTTGGGCGTCGACCTCGCCGTCGGCGATGGCATCCAGCAACGCCTGGCACAGGGTGCCGGAGCCGGACAGCAGGACGACGACGCGGGTGGTCACCCGCACACCCTACGCCGTGGGCTCGTCCCGTGTCGCGTCCGCTTCCGACTCGGTCGGGGACATTGCGGGTTCCTCCGCGGGGGTGGGCGCTGAGGCCTCCGCGGAATCCACGGCGGGTTCGGGGATGGGGTGGGGTTCCTCATCGGGGTCCGCCGGCGGGATCGGCTTGGGTGGGCGGCGCACCAGGCCGAGGACGAACCCGGCGAACACCCCGGCGAGGCCGAGCAGCGTCGGGGCGAAGACGAGCAGTTCCGGCATCCGGGCACCGATGCGGCTGAGCCGGTCGACGCCGAGCGCACCCGAGGCGAGGCTGCCGAGGGTGGCGAGCAGCACGCCGGCGACCACGCCGGAGAGCCCGCCGACCAGGGCC
>DURG01000029.1 GCA_012837465.1 Propionibacterium sp.
CTCGACGACGAGCACGCGCCGCCCGGCGACCTCGGTGCCCTCGATGCGGCGCTGCAGGCCATGCGACTTCGATTCCTTGCGCACCACGAACGCGTCCAGGCGACCCCCGGCCGCCGCGCGCGCATGCAGCATGGCGGTGGCGACGGGGTCGGCGCCCAGGGTGAGGCCGCCGACGGCGTCGAACTCGAGGTCGGCGACCAGGTCGTTCATCACGCGTCCGACGACGGGTGAGGCGGCGCCGTCGAGCGTGACGCGGCGCATGTCGACGTAGTAATCGGCCTCCTTACCGGAGGCGAGGGTGACGCGGCCGTGGACGACGGCGAGGTCCTTGACGTGCTCGATGAGTGCGGTGCGCTCGGTCATGAGGTCTTCTTCTCCGTGGCGGTGAGGGCGCCGAAGCCGACGGCGCGGTCCTGGGTGGGGAACAGGTCCTCGCACGTGGTGAGCGTGATGAGGGCCTGGTGGGGGATGACGTCGGTGTGGCCGGGGACGGGGTCGAGGACCCAGGAGTCCGTGGCGTCCACGGTCAATTCAGCAGGCGCCGAGACGATCTCGTAGGTGAAGGTGGCCGAGCGGGTCTCGACGACCACCTCGTCGCCCTGCCGCAGTTCGAGGAGCCGACGGAAGGGCTCGCCCTCGGTGAGGCAGTTGCCGGCGAGCGCGAAGTTGCCGAGCTGGCCGGGCCTGGCACTGCCGGGGTACCAGCCGACGCCTCGGTTGAGATCGGTCTCCTCCACGCCCGCGATGATGGGCCACTCGGCACCGAAGGCGGGGATGCGCAGCAGCCAGTTGGCCTGGTGCATGCGGGGTTCGCCGACGATGGGCGGGGCCTCGGGATCCTCCTGGATGAGCTCCGGGGGCATGGGCCCGTCCCAGGCGGTGCGCAGTTGGGTGATCTCCTCGACGGCGCGGTCGCGGGCGAAGGCGGTGGTGCCCCAGATGAGCCAGGCGAGGTAGCCGCCGGCGGCGAGGGTGACGATGAGCAGCGTGACGAGGAGGATCAGGAACGGGGACGCGCCCCGCTTCTCCTTCAATGCCCGCTTCGCCACGGGCCCATTGTTGCAGGCTCCGACCCCAACGCCCCCGTCGAACGCGCCAGCCTTGGGTCGTCGCGCCAACCTTGTGCGGATCCGCCAGCCTCCCAGCAGAAGGCGCCAGCCTCCGGTGAGGGGGCCAGCCCTACAGGGCTGGCACCTCCGACGAAGGTTGGCGCCCCACCGCGGGCATCACGGATCACCGATCACCGATCAGCGACGGCGACCCCGGCCCTGCCTGGACCCCTGGGCCCGGCGGGCCTTGGCCTTCTCCGTCGGCTGCTCGCCCCTGGCCTGCGCGGTCCGCGTGCTGTTGACGGTGCGGCCACGCACCACGCCGATGAAGTCCTCGATGAGCGGGTGCTCGTTGTCGACCAACCACGCCAGCCCCACCGTCGTGGGTTCGGCATCGACGACGGGGAGGTAGGTCATGTCCTTGCGGCTGCCGCTGCGCGCGATCGACATCGGCACGCGCAGCACCGCTGCGGAGTAGGTGGCCAGGTCGATGCTCTCGGCCGACGCGTCGGTCAGCACGCGGGTGCCGTCCTCGGCCAGGTCCTCCGCGGTGACCTCGTCGAGCGCGGCCAGGATGTGGTCCTTGCTCAACCAGAGCACCGGCTGCTCGTCGTACAGCGGGATGAGATGGAGGCCGTCGCGGTCGATGGGCAGGCGCACGAAGCACATGTCCACGGCACCGTCGACGACGGCGCGGCGCTGGTCCGACTCTGCCACCTCCAGCACCTCGAGGGGCGCGCGGAACCGCTCGCCCCAGATGCGGCGCCACTTGGTGAGCGTCACGCCAGGCACGAAGCCGATGCGCAGGCCTTGTCCACTGGTCACCCCCACGAGGCTACCGGGATAGGCTGCTCGCATGAGCCAGACCATGAAGCCGATCACCGCTGCGGCCAAGCTGGGGATCTACCTGCCGGCGGCCCCCGAGGAGTTCCAGAGCACCCCCATCACGCGGGAGGAGCTCGACGACCTGCGCAACGATCCGCCCGAATGGCTCGTGGAGCTGCGCCGCAACGGCCCGTTCCCGCGCGACGTCGTGGCCCAGAAGCTCGGCGTCTCGAAGTCAGGCCTGGCCCGCGGCGGCCTGACGGAGGCGTTGACGCACGACGAGATCGGCGAACTCCTCGCCAACCCGCCCGGCTGGCTCGTCGACGAGCGCGAGACGCACCGCAAGGTGCTCGAGGAAGAGGCCCGACTCCGCAGCAAGCAGTGACATGGCACGCCTGAGCCCCGAGGACCCGCGCTTCAAGACCGAATCCGAGCGCGCGGTGTGGGAGGTCCTGCGCGACACACTGCGGCCCGAGGACACCCTCATCGCCAGCTACCGGCTCACCAACACGAGCAAGGACCACGAGGCGGATCTCATCGTGCTCATGCCCGAGGTCGCCGTCGTCGTGGTGGAGGTCAAGGGCGCCGGCACCCAGGTGGAGGACGGCCAGTGGTCCATCCTGCGTGGGGCTTACCGCAGGCCTATGGACCCCGTCGGCCAGGCCCGCGACTCCAAGTACTCGGTGCGCCACTACGTCGAGACGGATCGACGGTGGGCTGAGTCCTCGCACGGGAAGGTCCGCTACGCCCACGCCGTCGTGACCCCGTTCTCCTCGCTGGGCGACATCAGGCTCCCGGACGCACCCCGATGGATGCTGCACGACCGCGAGGACCTTCCGCGCCTCGCCGAGCGGCTGCGCGACTTCCCAGCCGGCTTCGAGACCCACCGCCCACCGCCGTCGGCGGCCGCATGCGACCTCATCGTCGACATCCTCACCTGCCGCGGCACCGACGTCCTGCCCAGCGTGATGGACGAGGCCGACGAGCGGCAGGCCCGGGCGGACCGGCTGACACAGGAGCAGTCCCTGGTCCTCGACGTCACCCGGTTGCTGCGACGGGTGGAGATCCGCGGTGGCGCCGGGAGCGGAAAGACTGTGCTGGCGCTCACGCAGGCCCGCCAACTCCAGGCCGGGCGCGGCAACAGGGAGAAGGAGCGCGTGGCCCTGCTCTGCTACTCCATCGGGCTGGCCAGCTACTTCCGCCGCGAGACCAAGGACTGGCCCTACAAGGAGCGGCCCACGTTCGTCGGTACGTTCGAGGACCTCGCGAACAAGTGGGGTATCGAATCCGGCTCGCGCGACGACCACCACTTCTGGGAGCAGGAACTCCCCCGCCTCATGGCGGA
>DURG01000380.1 GCA_012837465.1 Propionibacterium sp.
GACGCCGTCGGTCGTCACCGTGGTGCCGGCATCGGCGGTGGCAACGACGAGCGCGAGCAGACGCTGAACCAGCTCCTCGTCGAGATGGACGGCTTCGACGTGCGCGGCGGCGTCATCCTCATCGCCGCCACCAACCGCCCCGACGTCCTCGACCCCGCACTGCTGCGCCCCGGCCGCTTCGACCGCCAGATCGGCGTCGACGCCCCCGATGCCGACGGCCGCGCCAAGATCCTGCAGGTGCACGCCAAGGGCAAGCCGCTCGCCAGCGACGTCGACCTGGTCGCCATCGCCCGCCGCACGCCCGGCTTCTCCGGCGCGGACCTGGCCAACGTGCTCAACGAGGCCGCCCTGCTGGCCGCCCGCATGAACGAGGACATGATCCGCCAGCACATGCTGGACGAGGCCATCGACCGCGTCATCGCCGGCCCCCAGAAGCGCACCCGCCTCATGGACGACCGCGAGCGCCTCATCACCGCCTACCACGAGGGCGGCCACGCCCTGGTCGCCGCGGCGATGCCCGGTAACGACCCCGTGCAGAAGGTCACCATCCTGCCCCGCGGCCGCGCCCTCGGGTACACCATGGTGATGCCCGACGAGGACAAGTACTCCCGCACCCGCGGCGAACTGCTCGACCAGATGGCCTACATGATGGGCGGCCGCGCCGCGGAGGAACTCGTCTTCCACGACCCGACGACGGGCGCCGCCAACGACATCGAGAAGGCCACCAAGGTGGCCCGCGCCATGGTCATGCAGTACGGCATGAGCGAGCGCGTCGGCTCGGTCAAGCTCGGCGGCGGAGACTCCGAGCCCTTCATGGGCATGCGCGGCACGGATTCCACCACGGAGTTCTCGCAGCACATGTCGGCCATCGTCGACGAAGAGGTCGCCAAGCTCATCCACACCGCGCACCAGGAGGCGTTCGACGTCCTCGTGGAGAACCGCGACGTGCTCGACGAGCTCGTGCGTCAACTCTTCGCGAGGGAGACCCTCAACCGCCGCGAGGTCGACGAGGTGTTCAAGGACCTGCGCCGCCGCGAGAAGCGCCCCGCCTGGACCGGCTCCGACCTGCGGATCCCGTCCGACGAGCCGCCCGTCGAGGTGCCGCCCGCGCCGGAACCGCTGCCCGAGCAGGCCACCACGCAGACGCTGCCCGAGACCGGACCCTCCCCGTGGGGCCCGCCCACCGCCCCACCGAGCCACTGACATGGCCGTCGACGAGGCGCGCGCCGAGGCGGCCGTCCGCGAACTGCTCATCGCCATCGGGGAGGACCCCGATCGCGACGGCCTGAAGGACACCCCCGGCCGGGTCGCCCGCTCCTACGCGGAGCTGACCGCGGGCTACTCGCACCACGCCGAGGACCTCCTCGGCAAGACCTTCGACATCGCCCACGACGAGATGGTGCTGGTCAAGGACATCGAGCTGGTGAGCCTCTGTGAGCACCACCTCCTCCCGTTCACCGGCGTCGCGCACGTGGGCTACATCCCCTCGGGGGACGGCCGCGTGACGGGGCTGTCCAAGATCGCGCGCCTCGTCGAGATGTACGGGCGTCGGCTGCAGGTGCAGGAGCGCCTCACCTCGCAGATCGCCGAGGCCCTCGTCCAGCACCTCGACGCGCGCGGCGTGATCGTCGTGATCGAGGCGGAGCACACCTGCATGACGATGCGGGGGGTCCGCAAGCCGGGCTCCCGCACGGTGACCTCCGCCGTCCGTGGCCTGCTGCGCGATCCGGCCACGCGGGCGGAGGCCATGAGCCTGATCATCGGGCGGTGACCCGGTGACGCTGGTGATGGGCATCCTCAACGTGACGCCGGATTCGTTCTCCGACGGCGGCGCCTTCCTCGACACGCAGGTCGCCATCGACCATGCCCGGCAGATGCTGGCCGCCGGCGCCACGATCATCGACGTCGGCGGCGAATCCACCCGGCCGGGCGCAGAGCGCGTCGGCCTCGCCGAGGAGGTCGAGCGCGTCATCCCCATCGTCGCCGCGCTGGCCGCCGACGGCGTGACGGTGTCGGTCGACACCATGCGCGCCCAGGTCGCCTGCGCCGCCCTCGAGGCCGGCGCCCGCATCATCAACGACGTCTCCGGCGGCCTCGCCGATCCGGACATGCTCGGGGTGGTGGCGCAGTCCAGGGCGGATTTCGTGCTCATGCACTGGCGCGACCACTCCACCCGCTTCCAGGCCACCGCCCACTACGACGACGTGGTCGCCGAAGTGCTGGGCGAACTCCTCGCACAACGCGACCGCGCGCTCGAGGCCGGCCTCGACAGCCAGCGCATCATTCTCGATCCCGGCCTCGGGTTCTCCAAGAACTGGGACCACAACTGGACGCTGCTGCGGCACCTCTCCGAGTTCCAGGGCCTCGGGCACCGCGTGCTCGTCGGGGCCTCCCGCAAGGCCTTCCTCGGCGAACTGCTGGGCGGCCGCGAGCCGCTGGGCCGCGACGGCGCCACCGCCGCGGTGTCCTTCTGGGCCGCCCTGCACGACGTCTGGGCCGTGCGCACGCACGACGTCACGGGCCAGGCCGACGCCATCGCGGTCGCCCGCCGGCTGGACCGTGAGGCCCCCTTCCGGAACGGGGCCTGAACCAGCCCTTGGGACGGGGACGGCCCCGCGTGGCGCACGTCCACGATCCGGTAAGGTGCAGCGTGGAAGCTAAGGGGGTTCCCACCATCGACCGCATCACGCTCACCGGCCTGACGGCCACCGGCTTTCACGGCGTCTTCCCCGAAGAACGTCGCGAGGGCCAGCCGTTCGTCGTCGATGTCGTGTTGGAGTTGGACGTGGACACCCAGTCCGATGACCTGGCGACCACCGTGAACTACGCAGAGATCGCCGATGAGGTGGCAGCCGTCATCACCGGCGAGCCGCGCAACCTCATCGAGACGGTGGCGGGCGAGGTTGCGGACAGGTGCCTCGCTCATGGCAGAGTTGGCTCCGTCACGGTCACGGTGCACAAGCCCCGAGCCCCCCTCAGCCAGACCTTCGCGGATGTATCCGTCACGATCAGCAGGAGTAGAAGACATGTCTAACGGCCCCTTCGAAATCGACGTCGACACCCTGGGCAACCTTCGCCCAATCTCCAAGGTGGTGTTCAGCCTTGGTTCGAACCTCGGTGACTCGGCAGCCATCCTCCAGGAGGCCGTCGATTTCCTCGCCGAGACCCCTGACCTGATGCTGGTCGACGTCTCGCCCGTCTACGAGAGCGCGCTCGTCGGCGAGGGCCCCGACCAGGGCGACTTCCTCAACATGGTCGTGGTGGCCGAGTCCACGCTCGAGCCCCTGACCATCCTGGACCGTTGCCTCGCCATCGAGGAGAACTTCGGCCGCAGCCGAGAGGTCCGCAACGGCCCGCGCACGCTCGACATCGACATCATCATGGTGGGCAAGCGCATCTCTGAGGATGACATCGAACTGCCGCACCCCCGCGCCCACGAGCGCGCCTTCGTGCTCGTCCCGTGGCACGACATCGACCCGAACGGCGAGATCGCCGGCCACGGCCCGATCGCTGATCTGCTGGACGACGTGGACGCCACCGTGCTCAAGCGCCGCGACGACGTCAAGATCCAGGCCAACACTGGCTTTTGAGCACTAACACCCCACCCCCGAAGCTGGGCCTGACCACGCCCCGGCAGGCCGTCGTGTCGGTCCTGTCGGGGGCCATCGTGGCAGGCCTGCTCATCCTGGGCTTCGAGGCGGCCGGGAGCTTCCCGCCCGTCGTGCCATGGTCCGTGCCCGTCCTGCTGGCCGGCCTGGCGATCGCCACCGCCGTCTACAGCCGGGCACTGCCCAAGCGCATCGAGGAGAAGCGGTTGGCCCCCCAGGAGGGGCTGGCCGCGCTGGCCATCGGCAAGTCCATGATCATGACCGGCGCGCTCTTCGCCGGCGCGCACATCGTCTACGTGATGCGCTACCTCTCCCAGCTCGATGCGCCGCTGCCCTCGGCGCGGGTCTTCCAAGGCGGGGCCACGATCATCGCTGCGCTGCTGCTCGCCGGGGCCGGCGCGCTGCTCGAGCGGGCCTGCGTCATCCGCGGCGACGACGACGAGGGTGACGACCACCCCAACGGGGCGCACGCCGAACCCGTGTAGGAAACGGCCCAACACCCCCTTGTCAATACCGGGTTTGGGGGGAAGCGCGACGTAGGCTTGCCCCATGGCTGGTCGTCGCGTTGCCCAAAAGTCCTCCGAGCGTACTGTTGCGCTCACGATCCTCGTCGTCGGCACCCTCGTTTCCCTGGCATCCATGCTGGGCAACGTGTGGCTGGTGCGCGCCGGCGTCGTCGTCGCGATCCTCATGGCGTTCGCCGCGGTCTACGTGGTGTGGCGTCAACTCCGAACCGAGCGTGTCCAGCACCTCGAGGAGATCAAGCATGAGGTCGAACTGCGCTCGCAGC
The DNA here is from genome assembly GCA_012837465.1 of Propionibacterium sp. Lineage (GTDB taxonomy): Bacteria > Actinomycetota > Actinomycetes > Propionibacteriales > Propionibacteriaceae > Arachnia. The sequence continues at coordinate 4,399 of DURG01000380.1, forward strand.
AGGCCGATCGCCACCACGAGGAATCCGTGGCCATGATCGAGCGCTACAACGCGCGCGCCGAGAACCTCAAATCCGTCATCGCGAAGCTCCGCAGCCAGTTGGGCGCCGCCAAGTCTGAACTCAGCTCCATGCGCGGCAACAGCGCATGGCTGCGCGCCGAGGTCGCCGAGCGCCAGGCCCGCATCGACGCCCTCGAGAAGCGGATCGCCGAACTCGAGGCCGAGCGCGAGGCCGAGGACACCGGCAACATCGTCGAACTCCACACCGAGCTGCACCCCAGCCACGAGGAGATCTGGGGCGACGACGAACACCCCACGATGGTGGATCTCGCCAAGCTCAACCTCGACGTCCTCCCGGAGCTGCGCAAGCACGCCTGACCGGGTCCCGAGTGCCCGCGAGGAACGAGCGGGTGTATCGAGGGACGCGCCGCCCTACTTGTCCAGATCCCCGATCGTGTAGCCCAACGAGGCCACCACGTCGGGGATCTGTGCCATCTGGGCCCCCTCGAGTGCCCTGCCCAGCGCCGAGACGTTCGCGAACGACGGCGTGCGCAGCGCCACCCGCCACGGAGTCTGGCCACCGCGGGAGTTCATCAGGCACGACGCGATGCCCCACGGCGCCTCGACGTCGGTGACGTGCTCACCCTCCGGCACCCGTAGCCGGCGCGAGAGCTTGATGTTGACCTCTCCCGGCGTCTGCGCCGCGTGGGCCAGCGCCACCCGGATCATGTCGACGGAGGTGCCCGCCTCGTCGATGAGCACGGCAAGGCGAGCCTCGGCGTCCCCGACGGTGCGGGTGTGCACCGGGCGGAAGATCTGCCCATAGGCGAGGTAGCCGTCGATCCGGCGATCCGGGTCGAAGCCGGCGGCGCGGGCCACCGGGCCGGTCAGGCCATGACCGAGGCAGTCCTCGCGCGACAGCACGGCCAGGCCGGAGAAGCGGTCCGTGCGGTCCAGGACCGCCCGCAGGTCCGCGGAGAGCCGCGACACGTCGTCGAGTAGGTCGTCCAAGGTCTCCAGCCAGCCGTCGGGGGCGTCGACGGCGAGCCCACCGACCCGGTTCAGCATGGGGTGCACGCGGTTGCCGGTCCAGGCCAGGAACCGGTTGCGGATGGCCTCGACGCCGGCCCACAGCCGGGCATGGAGTTCACCGGATGGGGCAAGGTGGCTGAGGAAGGAAAGGTGCGAGTGGATACGCGCCAATTCGGCCAATAGGGTGCGCAGAATGGTGGCCCGCGGGGGAGCGGTGAGGCGCATGGAATTCTCCAATGTCAGCGTCAACGACAATTCCCCGCTGAATGCCGAAAGCCAATCATGGCGGTCGCCGAGCATGATCATTGAACGGAAATCGCGCACCTCGAAGAGTTTCTCTGCGCCCCGATGGCCATATCCGCTCGTAACATCGGCGGCCACGATGACGTCGCCGTCGGTGTCCACGTCGACCCGGATCAAACCGCTGGTGGTGGGGTGGCGAGGCCCGAGCGAGATGGATTCGTGCCCGGGCAGGGAAAGCCCTCCGATGGTCAATGTGCGCGAATTCATGGCCCATGCCCTTTGCTCGTTTGATCCCCAAGAGGTTATTGTTCTGGGTAATCCTAGCCATTGGCGGCAGGTGTGACTTCGAGGAGATATTCATGGCCCGTTTGGTCCGGGTGGTCCATATTGATGACGTTGACGGTACCGAGGGGGCGAGCCCAGTGGAGTTCTCCATCGGTGGCGACGCGTATTCCATTGACCTGACGCCGGAGAATGAGGCCACGTTCCGCGAACTCCTGCAGCCCTACATCGACAAGGCCGAGAAGGTGGGCCGCAGGCGCGCGGGCCGCACGTCGGCGGCGGCGCCCAAGGGCACCTCGAACGCCAGGATCCGCGAATGGGCCCGCTCCAACGGCTACAAGGTCTCGGATCGCGGCCGCATCTCGGCCGAGGTCGTGGCCGCCTACGAAGCCGCACACTAGACATCAACCCGCGCCGGGAACCCGTCCATGTTCGCGACGGGTGAACCGTGAGCCCTTTGTTCCCGCCCAAGCGTTAGTAAGCTTGGGAACCAAGTCGCTCTGTGCCATGCCGCGGGGGGACCGGAAGGGAAGAAGTTCTTATGTTCGAACGGTTCACGGACCGAGCCCGCCGGGTGATCGTGCTTGCACAGGACGAGGCGAAGCTGCTCAACCACAACTTCATCGGAACGGAGCACATCCTGCTCGGCCTCATTCATGAGGGTGAGGGCGTGGCCGCGAAGGCGCTCGAATCGC
>DURG01000381.1 GCA_012837465.1 Propionibacterium sp.
CGCGCGACCGGCGAGGTCAACCATCGAGCCCCGAGTGCCCCGCGAGGAACGACCGGGGTGTTCAGCCATCGAGCCCCGAGTGCCCCGCGAGGAACGAGCGGGGTGTATCGAGGGGCTACTGCCCGGTGAGGATCAGGTAGAACATCCGCCCGAGGAAGAACAGGCCGGTGGCGATGGCGACGGTGACGACAGGCACCAGGATCCGCTGGAACTTCTTCCACCTGGTGCTCGGCACACCGAGCGGGCCCCACGCGCCGCGCGCGGGCTGGGCGCGGAGGGGGTTCTGCCCGTCGAGGTTGAGGTCGGAGGAGAGTCGCACGTCTGCCAGCCTACCCGCGCGCGAGGTTCTCTTCGACGAGCGCGGCGGCACGGGTCAGCGCCTCCAGTTGCGGCACGACGGCGGAGTGCCGCCAGCCGGCCAGGCCGCAGGCCGTGCCCAACATGAGGTGGTCGCCGGCATCGGCCTGGATCTCGCGCAGCACGCGCAGCGCCTCGTCCACGAGCTGGTCCACGCTCTGCGGCGCGGCAGCGGTGTCCACCACGCCCAGGATGAGGGTTCGTCTCTCGTCGGCCCACTGGGCCAGCTCGTCGAGATCCACCATCCGGGAGTCCACGGCGGCCCCGGCGAACCCCGCCCGCCTGGCCACATCGAGCCACAGGCCGGGGGCACAGCTGTGCAGCACGGCCCCCTCGGCGAGCGGCTTGAGGTGCTCCACCGCCTCGGGCTCCTTGACGCTGCGGTGTCTGCTGAACCCGGACGCGGTGGGGATCTGCCCGTCGAGCACTGCGCGCAGCGCGGGCTCGTCCACCTGCAACCACACCTGGACGTCGGGCAGGCGGCGGGCGAGTTCGCCCTTGAGGTTTGCCACACCGTCGACGAGGGCCTCGGCCAGTTCGCGGCGCGCGCCGTGGTCGGCCAGCAGCCGGTCTCCCGCGGGTCGCTCCACGGTTGACGCCAGCGTCAGTGGCCCGGCGACGGCCACCTTGAGCGTTCCCTCGAAGCCTTGAAGCAGTTCCTCGGCGTCGTCGAGGTCGTGGCGCCACTGCGCGCGGCCCTTGCGGTGCTCCGCGTCCGGGTGCTGCGTCAGCCGCCAGCCGGCGGGCTGCAGGTCGAAATCCAGGCCATTGATCAGGCCGAGCGTGCGGCCGATCATCGCAGAGCCCACTCCCCTGGCCGGGAGCTCCGGCAGCGGCAACACCTCGGGCAGCGCCTCCGCCATGGCGGTCAACGCTCCGCGGAAGTCGTCGCCCGGCAGCGAGCCACCTGCGGTGCCGCGCATCAGTGCGCCTCGGCGATCACGGCAGAGCCCACCACGCGGCTGCCGTCGTAGACCACGACGGTCTGGCCGGGCGCGACGCCGGAGGCCGGCTCGTCCAGTGCCACGATCAGTTCACCGTCGAGGAGGGTGACGGTGGCGTCCTGCGGAGTGCCGTGTGCACGGTACTGGGCCTGACCTCGCCACGGGCCCTCGACGGGGGCCTCGGTCCAGGTGGGCCGGATGCCGCGCAGGGAGGTGACGGCCAGCTCCTCCCGCGAGCCCACCACCACGGTGTTGCTCACCGGCTGGATGCTCAGCACGTAGCGGGGCTCGCCCGTCGGCGCAGGCACCCGCAGGTCCAGGCCCTTGCGCTGCCCGACGGTGTAGCGGTGGTGGCCCTGATGCTCGCCCAGCACCTGGCCGTCGGCGTCGACGATGGGGCCTGGCTTGTCGTCGAGGTAGCGGGAGAGGAAGCCCTGGGTGTCGCCATCCGCGATGAAGCAGATGTCGTGGCTGTCGGGCTTCTTGGCCACGCCGAACCCCAGGGCGGCGGCCTCTTCGCGCACCACGGGCTTCTCCACGTCGTGCAACGGGAACAGGCAGCGGCTGAGCTGGGCCTGGTTGAGCATGCCCAGCACATAGGACTGGTCCTTGGCGAAATCTGCGGCGCGGTGCAGGGAGACCGAGCCGTCGTCGTGGCGGCGCAGGTCTGCGTAGTGCCCGGTGGCCACGGCGTCGAAGCCCAGCGCGATCCCCCGGTCGAGGACGGCGGCGAACTTGATCTTCTCGTTGCAGCGCAGGCACGGGTTGGGCGTGCGGCCAGCCTCATACTCGGCGATGAAGTCCTCCACCACGGCTTCGTGGAACTGCTCGGCGAAGTCCCACACGTAGAAGGGGATGTCGAGCTTGTCCGCCACGCGGCGCGCGTCGTGCGAATCCTCGAGCGAGCAACACCCACGGGCACCGGAGCGATAGGAGGCGGGGTTCTTGGAGAGGGCAAGGTGCACGCCGGTCACGTCGTGCCCCTCCGCGACGAGTCGCGCGGCGGCAACTGCGGAATCGACTCCGCCGGACATGGCAACCAGAACCCGCATGGCCCTCCTTCTGTCGGGAGCCAAGTCTAGGCGCTCGCCCCAGAGGTGGCCTCGAGTAGTAGCGCCCCCGGCCCGGTGAGCTCTGCGGGGCCGATCCAGACGGCGTGCAGGTCGCGCTCGATGGCTCCGCCGACGATGGGCACTGCCAGCAGGTGGCCCGCGGCCAGGGAGGTGCGCACCGCGTGGATCGACAGCACCGCCGGCCCCAGGCCGGCAGCCACGGCCGCGACGATGGCAGCGTTGCTCGGCAGTTCCACCAACGGCGCCCGCCGAGCCAGACCCTGCGTAGCGTGGTCCAGGAAGGATCTGGTGCCGGAGCCGGCCTCCCGTTCCACGAGCGAGGTGGCAGCGAGCTCCTCGACGGTGACTCCCCCGCGCCGGTCCGCCCACGGATGATCGGGCGCGATGACCGCGACGAGCTGGTCCGAGCCCACCTTCCGCCGCCGCACGTCCTGCGGGATGTCGGGGCCCTCCACGAAGCCGAGGCTGGCACGGCCGCGGCGCACGTCATCGATCACATCGGTGGAGTTGTGGATGAAGAAGCTCGCCGCCACCTCCGGATGGTCGCGCCGCAGCCCGGCAAGCCAGCTGGGCATGAGGTTCTCGGCGATCGTCATGCTCGCCGCCACCACCAGGTCCTTGCCCGCCCCGCGCAGCGCCGCCGTGCCCTCGGCGAGCCGGTCCATCGCGTCCACCACGCTGCGCGCCCATTCGACGGTGAGCGCACCGTCGCCGGTCATGGCCGAGCCCGCCGAACTGCGGGTCACCAGGGTGAGGGCCAGTTGCCTCTCCAGCGTGGCGAGTGCCCGGCTGGCATTGGACTGCGCCATGCCCACGGCGCGCGCGCCAGCGCCCAGGCCGCCCTCGTCCGCAACTGCCACCAGCAACCGCAGAGCGGCCACGCTCGGTTCCACGGTCATATTGCGATCATATGCCCCCATGCTGGATGAGGGTTACCGACGCCAACCCGGGGTTCTGGACAATCTTCGGGTGAGCACCGTACCCAGCACCGAGCCCTCTCGCACCACCGGCACCTCTCCCGTCCCCGGGCTGCTGGTCTCATTCGTCGCAGCCGGCCTCGCCGTCGCTGTGGGCCTCGTGGTGCCCACCCTCAGCCCGCTGCTGGTCGCGATCGTGCTCGGCGTGCTGTGGCGCAACCTGTTCGGCCAGCCCGCGTCGTGGGGGCCCGGAATCGCGTTGGCGGGCAAGCGCGTGCTGCGCATCGGCATCGTGCTGCTGGGGTTCCAGGTCTCGCTCGTGGAGGTCCTGGGCCTCGGCGCCTGGGCCCTCCTCCTCGTGGTGGCGGCGGTCGGCGTCACGTTCTGCAGCACCGTGGCGCTGGGAAAGCTCCTCGGCATCCCCGCCGCGCAGCGCACGCTGGTGGCAGCCGGCTTCTCCATCTGCGGGGCCGCCGCCGTGGTGGCGGTCGAGCCGGTCACCGACGCGGATGAGAACGACACCGCCACGGCGGTGGCGCTCGTGGTGGTGTTCGGCACGCTGATGATCCCCCTGCTGCCGCTGGCCGTCGCGGCGCTGGGACTCAGCGCCCAGGCCGGCGGCATGTGGGTGGGCGCCTCCACGCATGAGGTTGCGCAGGTGGTGGCCGCCGCCGGGCTGATCGATGCCGAGGCCATGCCCGTGGCGGTGACGGTGAAGCTGGCCCGCGTGCTGTGTCTGGCCCCGATGGTCGCGCTGCTTGCGCTGGCCCGCCGTCGCCACGCAGCCAACACGGGAGCCACCAAGCTCCCGCCGATCGTGCCGCTGTTCATCGCCGGGTTCGTCGCGGCCATGCTGGTGCGCACCACCGGCGTGCTGCCCACGGCACTGCTCGACATCGTCGCCGTCATCCAGAAGCTGCTGCTGTCCGCCGCGATGTTCGCCCTCGGCCTGGGAGTGCACGTGCGCAGCATGCTGAAGGTGGGCGGCAAGCCGTTCGTGCTGGCTGCGGCCGCCACCGCCGTCATCGCCTCCATCGGGCTGGCGGGCGCGTTGCTGCTGGGCCAGGGGTGAGCCCGGCGGTCAGAAGGCGGCGCGCGCCTGGGTGAGGGCTTCGGGCAGTGCGCGGCACGCCTTGTCGATGTCGGCCTCGGAGGTGGACCACCCGATCGAAAAACGCAGCGACTGCACCGCCTCGTCCGCAGTGCGGCCCATCGCCAGCAGCACGTCGCTGGGTTGATGCACGCCGGCCTTGCAGGCCGAGCCCACCGACGCGTGGATGCCGCGTTGATCCAGCAGGAAGAGCAGGTCGTCGGCGCGCACGCCGTCGAAGGTGACACCCACGATATGAGGAGCCCCATCCTCGCGGCTGTTGAGCCTGCCCCCG
>DURG01000382.1 GCA_012837465.1 Propionibacterium sp.
CGCAACGAGGAGGCCTTCGACCGGCTGCTCGGATTGGCCACCGAATCCGACGCGGAGCAGCGTGAGGCCATCCGCGTGCGCCTGCTGGACCTGTTCGAGATCGTCGGCCGCACGGATCCGACGGTGCTCAAGGCGCGCCGTCGGCTCGCCTCCGTGCTGTTCTAGCTCGGCCACTCCACGCCCGGCGAGCGGTGGTACGGCCACCCGCGTTCCTGCCAGAATCGAGCCGTCGCGGGCAACCTTTCGATGAAGTCGAGCCAGTCGACACGCCCGCGCTGACCGATCTCGCCGACTGCCGCCAACCGCGGCAACAGCATGTAACTCAGATGCTCGAAGGTCTCCAGGGTTTCGGTCCAGAGCGCGGCCTCGACGCCGGCGATGTGGCGTGGATCCAGGCCCTCGATCGCCTCATCCGGCACGAAGGCAGCAGTGTCCGCGAGTTCCGTGTGGCCGATCCATACGAGCCCGCGCTTCGAGTCCTCACTGTATTTCATGTCGAGGTAGACGCGTGATGCGGGCGACAGGATGACCTGGGCGCCACGCTCGGTCGCGGCCAGGACCGGCGCAGCCGCCAGCCGCGGATCCCACACCTGGATGAGGTCGCCCTCACCGAGGTGCTCGGCCGCCTCCTGCCAGGCGATCAGCCGGACGCCTGCGTCGCGGACGGTCCCGGTGATGAGGTGGACCAGTTCGTCATACTCCGCAGGATCGGTCGCGTGGGACTCGTCCCCGCCGATGTGGACGTAGCCATCCGAGATGTCCGCCAGGTAACGGTAGACGTCGTGGATGAAGCGTTCGGTGTCGGGCGCCGCCATCCGCAGCGACGAGAAACCCACCTCGATGCCGTGGTAGGCGGGCGGGGTCACGCCGTCGATGTTGAGGCCGGGCTCGGCATGGAGCGCCGCGTTCGAGTGGCCGGGCAGGTCCACCTCCGGAATCAACAGCAGGCCTCGCTTGTCGGCTGCGGCGCGCAGCCGATCCCAGTCTGCACGGGTGTAATGACCACCCCGGCCACCTCCCACTCCGTAGCCGGATGACCTGGCCACGAGCTCAGGCCAGCCGGGCACATCGATGCGCCAGCCCTGGTCATCGCTCAGGTGCAGGTGCAGCCGGTTCAGGCCGACGCTCTGAGCGATGTCCATGACACGGATCACGTCGTCCACGCCGAAGAAGTGGCGCACCACGTCCAAGGAGAGGCCACGCCATTGGTAGGCCGAGTCAGCCATGTTTCAGATCCCTTCGAGAGGATGGTTGCTTTCTAATAGTTAGTACACCATACTATCAGTCATGAGGCTTCAGGGTTATCAACGGCGACAGCAACCTTCGCTGCCGCGCCACGCGCGTGATTTCAACCGCGCCTCAGTGCTCCAGTACCTCTTCCGTCAGGGCCCAATGTCTCGCGCGGACCTGGCGAGGGAGATCGGCCTGACGAAGGTCACGGTCTCGGCAGTGGTTGCTGAACTCATCGATGAGGGCATCATCATCGACATCGGCCCGGACGACCGGCCCGGGGTCCCCGGCAAGCGCCCCACACTCCTGACACTGTGTGAGGACCACCGCCGCATCGTCGCGGTGGACCTCACCAGGGAAGGTCGCCTCTCCGGTGCGGTGATGACCCTGACCGGCGAATCCATGGACCGGCGCCGCCTCGAGACCCTGCTCTGCCTCGGCCCGGAGGGCGTCGACGAGTTGACGAACTTCTGCCAGGAACTCATCGCCGCGTCGGCCACGCCGGTGCTGGGCGTGGGCGTGGCCACCCCCGGCCTCGTCTCACCGGACAACAACACCGTGCGGGCGCCCAAGCGCGGCTGGTCCGATCTCCCTCTCGAGGGCATCCTCACCGAGCGCCTCAACCTGCCCGTGGCGGTAGGCAATGACGCCAACTGCGCCGCGCTGGGAGAGTTCGCCTTCGGGGCCACCGAGGGCAGCTACGTGCTGTCGATCCTCGTCGGCGACGGCGTCGGCGCTGGCCTGGTCGTCGACGGCTCAATCGTGCCCGGCCCGAAGGGCGGCGCGGGTGAGGTCGCCCATGTCACCGCCACCGTCAACGGCGATGGCGCCCCCTGGGGCACCCCGACGACGTGCGTGTGCGGCCGCTCCGGCTGCCTCGGCACGCTGCTCAGCGAGCCTGAACTGCGTGAAGCCCTCAAGGGCCTGGATGAAGCAGCCTCCGAGGCCTGGCTCCGCGCGGTCGGCCAACGCCTGGGCGCGATCCTGGCTCCCATCGTGGCCGTACTCGACCTGTCCGACATCGTATTGGCCGGCCCCACGGACCTGCTGGACGGGCCCCTGCTCGAGGCCGCGCATGACTCGCTGCGCGAGCGGGTGTGGCCATCCATGAATCCCATCCCCCGCTTGGCGATGTCCGCCATCGAGGATCGTGCCCCGCTGGTTGGTGCCGGCGTCCTGGTCCTGTCCCGGACCCTCGGCATCCCCTGAACATCCATCGTCACACCAGAACATTCCCCTCAACGAAGAAAGGAAATCCGATGAAGCGACTCTCCGCCATCCTCGCGGCCACCCTGGCCCTGGCATTCACGGCTTGCTCATCCACACCCGAGGCGCCACCCACCACCCCGGGAACAACCACCACCGCGGCCACCGCCGAGACCTCGGGAACCGAGCCCCAGGACTCAGCGGAGATCACGCTGTGGGTGGCTGGCGCGGATACGCCCCAGCTCCTGCGCGACTACCTGACCGACACCTTTGCGGCCGAGAATCCTGGCTCCACGCTGCGCATCGAGGAGCAGTCCTGGGGAGATCTCGTCACCAAGCTGACCACCGCGCTCCCCGATGCAGCCAATACTCCCGACGTGGTGGAGATCGGCAACACGCAGGCCCCCACCTTCACCACGGTCGGCGCCTTCCTCGACATCACGGACATGTATGACGAACTGGGCGGTGCAGACCTGCTCAAGTCCTTCGTCGACGTCGGCGCCGTCGACGGCAAGAACTACGCGCTGCCCTACTACTTCGGCTCGCGCTACATGTTTTACCGGCCCGACATCTGGCAGGCCGCCGGGGTCGAGGTGCCCGGCACCCTGGGTGAGTTCACGGATGCCGCCAGCAAGCTGACCACCGATACCATGAGCGGTTTCGCGATGGGGGGCCAGGACTGGCGCAACGGCATCTCCTGGGTCTTCGCCAACGGCGGCGAGTTGGCCACTGCCTCGGGCACCGAGTGGACCTCCACCCTGGCCGACCCCAAGACCGTCCAAGGCCTTGAGATGTGGCAGCAGGTGGTGCAAGCGGCCTCGAAGTTGCCCGCCACCGAACGTGACGTGGCCTACTGGGATTTCCTGAACGACGGCGCGGACGGCGCCGCCCCCGCCGCTGCCACCATCATGGCTCCGGGCTGGGCGCGTTGGTCAATCGGCGACCTGACGACCAACGAGGCCGGCGATGAGGTTCGCGATGGCATGGCCGATGACGCCAAGTACGACATCTTCGCCCTCCCTGGAGTGGACGGTGGCGTGGCCCCTGTGTTCGCCGGCGGCTCCAACATCGCCATCTCGGCCAAGTCCCAGCACCCCGAGCTCGCCAAGAACCTGATGCGCATCATCTTCTCCGAGGAGTACCAGAGGATGCTCGGCGAGAACGGCCTGGGGCCCGCGAACAGGAAGTACACCGACTCCCTGGGTACCGACAAGTTCGCGCAGACGATGATCGAGACGGCCGAGAACTCCAAGCTCACACCGGCCGCGCCGGGCTGGGCTGCGATTGAGGGCGCCTTCGTCTACGAAGAGCTGTTCCAGAAGATCGCCGAGGGCGGTGACGTGGCGGCGCTGGCCGCCGAATACGACGCCAAGCTCACGCCGATGCTCAACGGCGGCTGATCACACCATCCTCGTGGGCGC
>DURG01000383.1 GCA_012837465.1 Propionibacterium sp.
CCCGATCGGTGCCCCCGATATATCGGGGGCGAGGAGCGGCATCGGCGGCGGAGCGAATTCCCTGTTGGCGCGGACGGATCTTCGTTGGCTCGGACGGATCTCCGTTGGCGCCGACGCCTCGGCCGTCGGACGACGGTGGGCCGAGCCGAGCCACTCAGTAGTGCACGGTGGCCAGCGCGCCGACCTCGGTGAAACCCAACCGCTCGTAGCTCTTGATCGCCGCGGTGTTGAAGTCGTTGACGTACAGGCTGATCAGCGGATAGCGCTCCATCACCTGGTGGAACATCCCCGCCAGGGCGGGGGTGCTGATCCCCCGGCCGCGCAGGTGTGGGGCGACCCACACGCCCTGGAGCTGGGCCTGGTCGTCCAACTTCGGGCCGAGGTCCGCCTTGAAGATCACGGTGCCCCGGTCGTCGACGATCCCGTAGGCGTCGCCCTGCTTGAGTCGGTCCTTCACGAAGCGCTCATAGCCACCGCCGTACTTGAACGGCGAACTACCGATCTCGTCGGTGTACATGTGCACCGACGCCTCGAGGTAGCTCGGGTAGTCGTCCATCGTGAGCAGCCGTACCCGTCGGTCCGGGGGCACCTCGGGCAGGTGGTCCAACACCATCAACGGCTGTCGCTTGCGGATGTTCGACACGCTTCCCCAAGAACCGCGGAAGCGTTCCGCCAGGCCCACGTAGAGGCCGAGCACCGAGATGGCTGGGCCGAGAATGGAGCTGCAGCGGCGCACGGGGCCGAGGCGGTCGACGTAGGCCGGCAGCGCGTCGGGGTCGAAGCCTGCGATGAACAGCGTGCCGCCGTCGAGCAGGACCGACGTCAGCTCGCCGTCGCGCTCGAAGCCGTGGACGGCGCCCAGACGGCGACGGTCGATGCCGTACTCGCTGATACGCGAAGCCAGGAACAGGTTCTCGACCGGGTTGCGCGCCAGGAACCGCGCGACGCGGGCGCGGTCGGCAGCACCCATCGTGGTCAGCCCGGAGTTCATGGCGAAACTCTAGGGCCAACGCCGGCACCGTGCGTGCAGGTCAGGAAACGGACACCTCAGGCGAGCCCAGCTCACCCATCTCGGCGGCGATGCGACGCGCCTCGAACAGCAGGGTCTCGACGATCTCGTCTTCCGGCACGGTCTTGATGACCTCGCCCTTGACGAAGATCTGGCCCTTGCCGTTGCCGGAGGCCACGCCGAGGTCTGCCTCGCGGGCCTCGCCGGGCCCGTTGACGATGCAGCCCATGACGGCCACGCGCAGTGGGGCCTCCATGCCCTCAAGGCCCTTGGTGACCTGCTCGGCGAGCGTGTAGACGTCCACCTGGGCGCGGCCGCAGGATGGGCAGGACACGATGTCGAGCTTGCGGGGGCGCAGGTTCAGCGACTCGAGGATCTTGAGGCCGACCTTGACCTCCTCGGCGGGCGGGGCGGACAGCGACACGCGGATGCTGTCGCCGATGCCCTGGCTCAGCAGCGCGCCGAAGGCGACCGACGACTTGATGGTGCCCTGGAACGCCGGGCCCGCCTCGGTGACGCCGAGGTGCAGCGGGTACTGGCACTTCTCCGAGAGCATCTCGTAGGCGCGCACCATCACGACGGGGTCGTTGTGCTTGACGGAGATCTTGAAGTCGTGGAAGCCGACCTCCTCGAAGAGGGAGGCCTCCCACAACGCGGATTCGACGAGGGCCTCTGCAGTGGGGGCGCCGTACTTCTCCAGCAGGCGCTTGTCGAGCGAACCGGCGTTGACGCCGATGCGCAGGCTCACGCCGGCATCCGATGCGGCCTTGGCGATCTCGGCGACCTTGTCGTCGAACTGCTTGATGTTGCCCGGGTTGACGCGCACGGCCGCGCAGCCGGCGTCGATGGCGGCGAACACGTAGCGGGGCTGGAAGTGGATGTCCGCGATCACGGGGATCTGCGACTTCATCGCGATGATCGGCAGCGCGTCGGCATCGTCCTGGCTGGGCACCGCGACGCGCACGATGTCGCAGCCGGTGGCGGTCAGTTCGGCGATCTGCTGCAGCGTGGCGTTGATGTCGGTGGTCTTCGTGGTGGTCATCGACTGCACGGAGATGGGGGCGTCGCCACCCACCTCAACCCTGCCCACCTTGATCTTGCGGGTGGGGCGACGAGGGGCGAGGACCGGCGGAGGCGCTGCGGGCATACCGAGGTTCAGGGACATGCCCGACAGCCTACTCGTCCTGTGGCAAGAGGTTCGACTCAGAAGAGCCGGATCGGTGAAAAGACGTCGGCTGCGATCAGCACCAGGCCGACGATCAGTAGGAAGCCGCCCACGAGGTAGGTCAGGGGCAGGCCCTTGGCCGTGTCGACGGGGCCAGGGTCCGGGCGGCCGGTGAGCTTGGCAAACTGGCGCCGCAGCCACTCCCAGATGGCGCCTGCGACGTGCCCGCCGTCCAACGGCAGCAGCGGCACGAGGTTGAGGATCGCGACGAAGAGGTTCACCGATCCCAGCAGCGACATGAAGGACGCGGCCCGGTTGGCGACGGTCAACTCGTCCGCCGTGCTGATCTCGCCGGCGACGCGGGAGGCGCCCACGATCGACAGGGGCGAGTTCACGTCGCGGGGCTGGCCCGTGACGAGGTCGACCGCGACGTTCCAGACGCGCACCGGGAAGGACGCGAGGGCGACGACGGACTGCTTGGTCATCGACCACATCTGCTGCGCAGTGGCCACCGGGCCCGACCTGGTCAGTTCCTGCGTGGGCGAGACCCCGAAGAAGCCTGCCTCGATGAACTTGGTGGGGTCAAGCCGGTCGGGCACGTGGTTGAGCACTGTGTTGACGGTGGGCAGCGTCACCTCGGCACCGTTGCGGGCCACGGTCACCGTTGCCGGCTGGTCGCGGTTCGCGCGGATGAGGTCGCCCATCTGCTCCCAACTGGTCAGCGGCACGCCGTTGAAGGCGACCAACTGGTCTCCTTCCCGGACGCCCGCCTCGACGGCCGGCGTGGGCGGGTCGTCATCGCTACAGGTGCGTTCGGCCCGCTCAGCTGAGATCGCGCACTGCGAGACCTGCTCGACGACGAGCGTGGGCTGGTACGTGCCGTGCAGCACGTTGATGCCCAGGAAGATGAGGAACGCCAGCAGCACGTTCATGGCCGGGCCGCTGAGCATGACGATGATCTTCTGCCAGGTCTTCTTCTGGTAGAAGAGCTTGCCGTCGTCCTCCGGGCGGATCTCCTCCCATTCGAAGGCGCGGGCCTGGTCGGCGATGCGGGTGAGCCTCGTCTGCTTGGCGCCCTCCCGCTTGGGCGGGTACATGCCCACGAGGCGCACGTAGCCGCCGAGCGGGATGGCCTTGAAGCCGTACTCGGTCTCGCCGCGGCGGGTCGACCACAGGGTCTTGCCGAAGCCGACGAAGTACTGGGTCACCTTCACGCCGAAGAGCTTGGCGGGGATCAGGTGGCCGACCTCGTGCAGCGCGATCGAGGCCATGATCAACGCGAAGAACAGGATCGCGAAGGCAATGGTGAGCACGACCGTCATGCGGTGGCACCCGCGATCTCCGCGGCGCGGGTGCGGCCCCACGCGTCGGCGGCGAGGACGGCCTCAAGAGTCAGGCCCTCGTCGGCGACGTGGCCATCGGCCAGGTGCTGGTCGAGGCACTGCCCCACGATGCGGGTGATGTCGAGGAAGCCGATCTGCCCGTCCCAGAACGCGTCCACGCAGGCCTCGTTGGCCGCGTTGTAGACCGCCGGGGCGGTACCAGCCGCCTTGCCGGCGCGGCGGGCGAGTTCGACGGCGGGGAACGTTTCGTCGTCGAGGGGCTCGAACGTCCAACTGGCCGCGGTGGTCCAGTCGATCGGGCTGGCCGCGTCCTTCAGCCGGTCCGGCCAGGTGAGCGCGATGCCGATGGGCATGCGCATGTCTGGCGGGGAGGCCTGGGCGATCGTGGAGCCGTCGTGGTACTCGACCATGGAGTGGACGATGGATTGTGGGTGCACGGTGACGGTGATGTCGTCGTAGTCGACGTCGTACAGCAGCGCCGCCTCGATGAGCTCGAGGCCTTTGTTGACGAGCGTGGCGGAGTTGATGGTGATGACCCTGCCCATCGCCCAGGTGGGGTGCGCCATGGCCTGCTCGGGAGTCACGTCGGTGAGTTCCGCGCGGGTTCGGCCGCGGAAGGGGCCGCCCGAGGCGGTGAGGATGAGCCTGCGCACCTCGTCGGCGCGCCCGGAGCGCAACGCCTGCGCGAAGGCCGAGTGCTCGGAGTCGACCGGCACGATCTGCCCCGGACGTGCCGCGTCGGTCACGAGGCGGCCGCCGATGACGAGGGATTCCTTGTTGGCCAGGGCGAGCGTGCTGCCCGCGGCGAGGGCCGCGAGGGTGGGTTCCAGGCCGGCGGCGCCGGTGATGGCGTTGAGGACCACGTCGGCGCCGGAACTGGCCAACTGCGTGGAGGCCTTGGGGCCCATCAGGAGCTTGGGGAGGCGGTACTCCCCCTGGTCCCAGCCCTTGGCGCTCGCGGCATCGTAGAGGGCACGCTGCAGTTGGTTGGCCGCCGATGCCTTGGCCAGCGCCACCACCTCGGGCTCGAACTCGATGACCTGCTGGGCCAACAGCTCGATGTTCCCGCCGGAGGCGGACAGGCCGGTCACCCGGAACTGGTCGCGCCGGGTGGAGATCACGTCGAGGGTCTGGGTACCGATCGAGCCGGTGCTGCCGAGGAGGACGATGCTGCGCACCCCCCGAGTATCCCACCTAGGATCAATGGCATGGCACAGGCATCAGTTCCCCAGCCCGGCACCCCGGTCCCCTTCGCGATCACGAGGTGGGCGGCCGCGAACCAACGCCGAGTCGACGAGCTCGTCTGGCGCAACGAGGAGGGCGGGATCACCGCCCGGGTCGTCGCCGACGATGCCAAGCCGCTGTACGCCAAGTGGAGCCCCTACGACCTGGAGCCCGAGGCCGAACGCCTCAGCTGGCTCTCCAGCCGCTTTCCGAGCCCGCGGATGGCCGACTACGAGGAACTCGACGACGGCTGGCTGATCGTCACGGTGGGCCTGCCCGGCCGCTCCGCCGTCGAGTGGTGCGACCAGCCCGAGGTGGCGGCACGTGGCCTCGCCGAGGGGCTGGCCCAGCTCCACTCCCTCGACCCGGCCGATTCGATGTTCGACGCGCCCGAGTGGGTGGGCGAGCACGACGACGTGTTCGTCCTCGACATCGTGCACGGCGACGCCTGCGTCCCCAACGTGCTGCTGGGCGACGACGGGTCGTTCGTCGGGATGGTCGATGTCGGCAACCTCGGCGTGGCCAGCCGCTGGGCCGACCTAGCCGTCGCCTCCTGGTCACTCGAGCACAACTTCGGGCCGGGCGCAGACCAGGAGTTCTGGGCCGCCTACGGCGAAGCGCCGGATCCCGATGAGATCCGGCGCTATCGCCAGTTGTACTTCAGGTGACCGGTCAGACCAGTCCGAAGGCCTGCATGGCCTTGGCGACCTTCTCGAAGCCCGCGATGTTGGCGCCCACCACGTAGTCGCCGGGGGCGTCGTAGGATTCGGCGGTCTCGGCGCACACCTCGTGGATGTTCTCCATGATCGCGGTGAGGCGCTCCTCCGTGTACTCGAAGTCCCACGAGTCGCGCGAGGCGTTCTGCTGCATCTCCAGCGCGGAGGTGGCCACGCCGCCAGCGTTGGCCGCCTTGCCGGGGGCATAGAGCACACCGGCGCGCTGGAACGTGTGGATCGCATCCGGGGTGGTGGGCATGTTGGCGCCCTCCGCCACGACCTTCACGCCGTTCTTGATGAGCTTGTTCGCGTGGTCGAGGTTGAGCTCGTTCTGCGTGGCGCAGGGCAGGGCGACATCGACGGGAACGTCCCAGATGCTGCCGCCGGCGTTGCCGAGCTTGGCCGACGGGCGGCGATCCACATAGTCGCTCACGCGCCCGCGTTCGATCTCCTTGATCTGCTTGAGCAGGTCGAGGTCGATGCCATCCTCGTCGACGACGAAGCCGCCGGAATCCGAGAAGCCGACGACGGTGGCGCCCAGCTGGGTGGCCTTCTCCGCCGCGTAGATGGCCACGTTGCCGGAGCCGGACACGACGACGCGCTTGCCGTCCATCGACTCCCCGCGAGTCTTGAGCATCTCGTTGGCGAACACGACGGTGCCGTAGCCGGTGGCCTCGGTGCGCACGAGCGAGCCGCCCCAGGCGATGCCCTTGCCGGTCAGCACGCTGGACTCGTAGCGGTTGGTGATGCGCTTGTACTGGCCGAACATGAAGCCGATCTCGCGGCCGCCCACGCCGATGTCGCCAGCGGGGACGTCGGTGTACTCGCCCAGGTGGCGGTACAGCTCGGTCATGAAGGACTGGCAGAAGCGCATGACCTCGGATTCGGACTTGCCGCGCGGGTCGAAGTCGGACCCGCCCTTGCCGCCGCCGATGGGCAGGCCGGTGAGCGAGTTCTTGAAGATCTGCTCGAAGCCGAGGAACTTCACGATGCCGAGGTTCACCGAGGGGTGGAAGCGCAGCCCGCC
>DURG01000384.1 GCA_012837465.1 Propionibacterium sp.
ACCACGGCCCTCGTTCCTCGGGCGTGGTCGGCTCAACCAACGATCAGAGGGCGGTTTCGACACGACCACGGCCCTCGTTCCTCGGGCGTGGTCGGCTCAACCAACGATCAGAGGGCGGTGTCGAGGGCCTTCCAGTCGACGCCCTCGGGCGCCAGGCCCAGCACGGCAGCGCGCAGCCCCTGGCGGGCGGCACGCACCGCAGGGTCCTCGGCGTTGACGAGGATGTCGTCGAAGAACGTCGACGCCGCAGCGACGACTCCCTCGGTACGGTCGAGCACGGCAGGGAGGTGCTGCTCCTCCGGGGAGCCGTCGACCGCGTCGAAGACCGCGTCGTGCAGGGCGATCTCGGCCGGCTCGGAGAGCTGGTCCGTCTTGAGGGCGGCGGTGACGCCGTCGGGGAGAATTCGCGAGATGCGCACCAGGACCGCCACCAGATCACGCAGGCGCTGATCATCCTTGGCCGCCACCAGCTCCGCCAGCAGACGCGAGGCCCGCCCGGGGGCGTCGGCCGACGGCAGGATCGCAGTCACGAGATCTGCCGAGGTGCCCTCGTCGCGCAGCAGCTGGGCGAAGCGGCCGATCGTGAACTCCAGCGCGGCGTCCACCGCGTCGTCGGCCACGGTCACGCCCTGCTCGGCGAGGCGAGCGACGGCATCCTCGAGGCCGGCGCGGATGGTCAGGGACTCCAGCGGAGTGCCAGCAGATTCACGCAGGATGCGGACCACGCCCAGGGCGGCGCGGCGGAGCCCGAACGGGTCCGACGAACCGGTGGGCTTGGCGCCCAGCGCGAACATTGAGGCCAGCAGATCGAAGCGGTCGCCCAGCGCCAGCAGCGAGCCGGCGGTGGTGGCAGGCACCGGGTCTGCGGACGTGTGCGGCTGCTCCATCTCGAACAGTGCGTCGGCCACGGCCTGGGTCTCGCCCTTGCGGACGGCGTACTCGCGGGCGATGAAGCCTGCCAGGGAGCTCATCTCGACCACCATCTGCGTGGCGAGGTCGAACTTCGCGAGCTGTCCGGCGCGGGTGAGGGTCTCGCGCTCGGCGCCGTCAAGGTCGATGCGGTCTGCAAGCTTGGCGGCGACGTCTGCGATGCGGCGGGCGCGCTGGCCCACCGAGCCGAGGCGGTCCTCGAAGGTCAACTGGTCGAGGCCGGGCACGAAGCCCTCCACGTTGTCGCTTTCAAGGTCTGCGTTCCAGAAGAACAGCGCATCCTCGTAGCGGGCGCGGATGACCGATTCGTTGCCGGCGCGCACCACGTCGGCGTCGCACAGGCCGTTGGCCATGGTGACGAAGTGGTTGGCGAGCTTGCCGTCCCGGTAGACCGGCAGGTAGCGCTGGTGCTTGCGCATCACGGCGGTGAGGATCTGCTCGGGCAGCTCCAGGTAGCGGGCGTCGAAATTGCCCAGCACGCCGTGGGGGTCCTCCACGAGGTTGGTGATCTCGTCGATGACGGCAGCCTCGGCGTCCACCTCAATCGTGCCGCCCACACCGCGGGCGAGGGTCTCCGCCTGCTCCACGACGGAGGCGCGGCGGGCCTCCGTGCTGAGCTGGATGTGGCCAGCCTCGATGGTGGTCAACAGCTCCGCGGCGGAGGCCACCTCCACGTGGCCGACCAGCGCGCCATCGGAGCGCCTGCCGTCCTCCTCGCCCTTGACCGGGCGCTGCAGGTAGGTGGTGCGGCCGGCGGTGAGGCCGGAGACGCTCACGGGGACGACGGTCTCGCCCCACAGCGCCACCAGCCAGCGGATGGCGCGGGAGAACGACAGGTTCGCGTCGTTCCAACGCATGTTCTTCTCGGCGCGCAGGCCGCTGACGATGGACGCGATGGCCCCGCCGGCGACGGTGAGCACGTCGCGGCCTTCTACCTTGACGGCGACCGCGGCGTGCTCGTTGCCGCCGATCTCCTGCTTGGTGACCTGGCTGACGTCCACGCCCTGGCCGCGCATGAAGCCTTGAAGGGCCTTGCTGGGGTTGCCGTCGGCATCGAAGGCCGCGGACCACTTCGGGCCCTTACGGAGCTGCTCGGCGTCGGGCTCGCGGGCGGCGACCGTCTCGACCACCGCGACGATGCGTCGCGGGGTGCCGTCGACGGTGATGTCGCCGTGGGTGAGGCGGCTGGCGGCCAGCTTCTCGGTGAGCGCGGTGCGCACGGCCTCGATGGTCTGGGGGACGACGTGCGGGGGCAGTTCCTCGACGCCGATCTCGAAGGCGAGCGTCTGCGGGTCGTCGGAGAGCGTGGCCGGCTGGGAGGCTTCAGGGGTTTCGACACGCGCCGGCGACTCCGTCGCTGGGCGCGGCTCAACCAGCGTCCCATCCTCGGCCGGCGTCTCGTCGCGCATCAGGGGGAAGCCGAGTTCCTCGCGGCGCTCGATCCATAGGGCGGCGGTGTCGCGCATGAGGCGGCGCATCGTCGCGAACGCCTTGGCGCGCTCGGTGGTGGAGATCGCGCCGCGGGCGTCCATGACGTTGAACGCGTGGCTCGACTTCAGGATGTAGCCGTGCGCGGGCACGGGGAGGCGGGCCTCGACCATGCGGGTGGCCTCGGCGACGTAGGTCTCGTAGAGGCGACGGTTGGCCTCGACGTCGGCGTCGTCGAGGTAGTAGCGGCTCATCTCGTACTCCTGCTGGCCGAAGGCCTCGCCGTACGTGACGGGGCGCCCGTCCGAGGCGATGGAGTAGACGATGTCCTTGAAGTGCGTCACGCCCTGCTGTGCCATCAGGATGCGTTCGACGCCGTAGGTGAGCTCGACCGGGATGGGGTCGAGGTTCTGGCCACCCACCTGTTGGAAGTAGGTGAACTGGGTGATCTCCATGCCGTCGAGCCAGACCTCCCACCCGAGGCCCCACGCGCCGATGGCGGGCTGCTGCCAGTTGTCCTCGACGAAGCGCACGTCGTGGGCGGAAAGATCGATGCCGAGGGCCTCGAGCGAGCCGAGGTAGAGCTCCTGCGGGTCGCCCGGCTCCGGCTTCAGGATCACCTGGAACTGGGTGTGCATCTGCAGGCGGTTCGGGTTCTCGCCGTAGCGGGAATCGTCCGGGCGTACCGACGGCTCCACGTACGCCACGTCCCACGGCTCGGGTCCGAGGACGCGCAGCACGGTGGCGGGGTTCATGGTTCCGGCCCCGACCTCGGTGTTGAACGGTTGCCACGTGAGGCAACCCTTCGAGGTCCAGTAGTCGGAGAGTCGGCGGAGGGCATCTTGCATGGTCAGCACCCCGTCATGTTATCGACTTCCACGCGGGAGGCCTATCCGTGCATAGGGTTGGGACATGAAGGTCCTCATCCCCAGCAGTTTCCCCGGCGAGATCCCCAGCTTCGACGGCGTGGACGTCGTCGTGGTGCCCCACCGCGAACCGGTGCCCGAGGAGCACCTCGACGCCGAGGTGCTCGTGGTGTGGCGCCAGCCCACCCCGATCATCGAGGATGCCGCGCGTCGCATGACCAACCTGCGGCTCGTCCAGGCCTTGGCCGCGGGGCCGGACAACGTCGTCACCGCAGGCTTCCCCGCGGAGGTGCCCATCTGCAGCGGGGTCGGCCTGCACGACGAGACCGTCGCCGAGCACGCGCTGGCCCTTACACTGGCGCTGACCCGGTTCCTGCCGCTGGCCATCGAACGCCAGCGCGAGCGCAAGTGGGACCACTACCTGGGCGGCGCCGTCGCGGAACGGGGCGACGATGGGCGCATCGTGTCGCTCAAGGGCGCCAAGACCACGATCTGGGGCTTCGGCTCGATCGGCTCGACGCTGGCACCGCTGCTGAAGTCGCTGGGGGCCGAGGTCACCGGGGTCGCCCGGAGCGCGGGGGAGCGCAACGGCTTCCCGGTGGTCACGGACGACGGCCTCGACGACGTGCTCGCCGAGACGGACCTGCTCGTCATGATCCTGCCCGGTGGCGAGGCGACGAAGGCCCTGCTCAACGCGGAACGCCTCGCAGCCCTGAAGGAGGGTGCGTTGTTGGTCAACGTGGGCCGCGGCACCGTCGTCGACGAGGAGGCGCTGCTGGCGGCGTTGCAGTCCGGCCGCCTGGCCGCGGCCGCGCTGGACGTCACCGCGAAGGAGCCGCTGCCGGAGGAGTCGCCGCTGTGGGAGCAGCCCAACGTACTGATCACCCCGCACATCGCCAGCGACCGCCCGCGGGGTGCCCGTGAGTTCCTCATGGCGCAGCTCGACGCGCTCAATTCAGGTGAGCAACTGCGCAACGTGATGTGAGGCCCTTCGTTGCATCGTTTGGAGCAGGGGGCCACCATGGCGGGGTGCAGACCTATCCCCACCAGCGAGTCGATCTGACCAAGTTCGCCTGGCTGTCCATCGCGGCAGCCCTGGCGACGATCGCCCTGAAGACGGGCGCCTGGTGGGTGACGGGCTCCGTGGGGCTGCTCTCGGATGCCGCCGAATCGGTGGTCAACCTCATCGCCGCGGTGGTGGCGCTCTACGTGCTGCGGCTCGCTGCGCGTCCCGCGGACAAGAACCACCACTACGGCCACACAAAGGCTGAGTACTTCTCCTCGGGCGTTGAGGGGATCATGATCTTCATCGCCGCCGCGGCCATCCTCGTGTTCGGCGTCCGGCGCCTCATGGATCCACAACCGATCGAGCAGGTGGGCCTCGGCCTGGCGATCTCGGTGGTGGCCGCCCTGATCAACGGCGCGGTGGCGTTCGTCCTCATGCGCGCTGGCCACAAGTACAAGTCGATCACGCTGCGAGCCGATGCCAAGCATCTCTACACCGACCTCATCACCACCGCCGGCGTGCTCGTCGGCGTGCTGCTGGTCGGTCTGACCGGCTGGCTCTGGCTCGACCCGGTGATCGCCATCCTCGTCGGCTTGAACATCCTCTGGACCGGCTGGCGGCTGGTCATGGAGTCGTCGTCCGGGCTCATGGACGAGTCGCTGCCGAAGGAGACCAACAAGCGGCTCAAGAAGATCCTCGCCGACCACACCTCCGACCAGATCGCCTTCCACGCGTTCCGCACCCGGGTCTCCGGGGCGCGAGGTTTCATGGAGTTCCACATGCTCGTCCCCGGCTGGTGGACGGTGCAGCAGGGCCATGACGAGATGGAGAACCTCATCGACCTGATCAAGGTCGAGTGCCCCGAACTCGTCGTACTGGGCCATCTGGAGCCCATCGAGGACCCGCGCAGCTACGAGGACGAATACCTCATCTGATGGTCCCTGAGCGTCGCGCCCGGCGCTCACGCTCAGGGACCGTCAAAGCCGCCGGGCAGGCCCGCCGGGGCGGGTCACGATCGTCGACGCGCGCTCGGCGACCTCGGGGAACTCGCCCACGTACGCCGCCAACCACTTGTCGGCGAACGCCTCTGCCTCGTCGGTGCGCACCAGTGCCCACACGGAGCCGCCGAAGCCGGCGCCGAAGCCGGCCGACGCGCTCGCGCCCAGCTCGCGGGCCAGCCCCTGGAGGCGATTGGTCTCGACGATCTGGTTGCCCAACTGCTCATCGGCGTTGCGCTGCGACAGGTCCGCCGCCTTGCCGAAGGCCTCGACGTCGCCGGCCTGCAGCGCCTTGATGGCCTGCGGGATGACGGTCTCGGATTCGGTGACGAACGCCGTCAGGCGCTTCGTGAGGTCCTCGTCGTGAGCCGCGATCGCGCGCAATCCCTCGAGCGCGTCCTCGTCGGAGGCGAGCGCATCGGCGAGGACGGCATCCTCGCGGCCGGTGGCATCGTTCCACGCCTCGGCCAGCTCACGGGCCCGCAGCGAGGCGTTGTTGTAGGACTCCAGCGCCGAGCCGGTCTTCTCGGCGAGCACGCCGGACACCGCCACGACGAACGACCACTCGTGCGGCAGTTCGACGGACACGCCCTCCTCGATGGGGCAGAACGTGAACTCGGTGAGCTTGCCCTCGTGGCAGCACAACATCGCCGTGTGGTCCTCGGAGCCGCCGAAGGTGCCGACCCCGCGGAAGCCCTCGAGGCTGCCGAACGTGAGCCCGTTCTCCATCGTGGCCATGTAGCCGGCCAGGTCGATGTCGTCGGAGATGTTGGCCTGCCACTCCTCGCGTTCGCGGATGCCGTTGTGGTCGATCACGGCCAACGCCACCGCCACCACCAGTGCCGACGACGAGCTCATACCCGAGGCCAGCGGCAGCGTGGAGTCGACGGTCAGGCGGGCGGGCTTCAACTCGCCGAAGTTGAGGTGCAGGCGGTCGAGCGTGGCCTGCACGTAGTTGCCCCAGTGCCCCTTGGGCAGGTCGTTCGGCTGGCCTGGCAGGAGTCTCAGCTCGCCCGGCACCGCCGTCGTGGACGCGTAGATCGCATCATCCGCATCCTCCAGGGTGATGGTGACGCCGCGGTCCACGGCGGCCAGCAGCGACCGCCCGCCGGCGTAGTCCGTGTGCTTGCCGAGGACCTCGAGGCGGCCGGGGACGAACCACTTCACAGGCGTGCCTCGCGATCACCGAGAGCTTCGACGACCGACGCGATGTCGCCGCGGTTGGACATGTCCAGCACGCCGACGTCGGCCTTCACGACGGCGTACGGGTCGCCGTCCTCGATGGCGCGGCGCACGGCGTCGGTGATCTCGTACTCGCCGCGGGCCGACTTCGGGATGGCCTTGGCGGCCGGGAAGATCGCCGGCGTGCACAGCCAGCAGTTCATGGAGATGACCGCGTCGTCGCCGAGACGTTCGATGGTTTCAGGCTCAGGCTTCTCGACGAGCTCGTCGAGGTTGCCGTCGGAGTCGGCGGTGGCCAGCGCGAACGCGGCGATCCGCTCGGGCGCGATGTTGGACTTGGTGAGCATGCCGCCCCGGGTGAAGCCGACCAGCGCCGAGCCGGGCACGTCCTTGAGGAGTTCGAGGGCCTCGGCGGGGTAGTAGTTGTCCGAGTTGATGACGAGGACGCGGTCCTTGCCTGCGAAGTCCTCCGCGGCGAGCACGGCGTTGGCGGTGCCGAGGGGCTCCTCCTGGATGGCGTAGGAGACCTTGATGCGCTCCTTCTCCACGTTGTCGTAGTACTCGCGGATCATGTCGTGCTCGGGGCCGATCACCAGGCAGATGTCGGTGAACCCGGCATCGGCGAGGGCGGTGATGACGTGGTCGAGGAACGGACGGCCGACGGAGATCATCGCCTTGACGCCGGCGTCTGCGGCCTTGGACTGCTCTTCGCTGAGGGCAACGCCCTCTGCTTCCTTGCGCATGCGGGAACCCAGCCCGCGGGCCAGGATGACTGCCTTCTGAGGTGCCTCATAGCTCATGTCACCAGCCTAATCCCCGCAGTGGCGGGGCCGTGAAGTCCTCAGCCGATGTGATGAACGGCGGTGCGCAGAATCAGGGCGACGGAGACCGCACCGGGATCCACGACGCCCACCGACTCGTCGGCCTTCAGCGCCGCGCGGCCCCTCCGGGCCACCATCTCGACGGTGGCGTCGCGCCCGGCCTCGGCGGCCGAGGCGGCCTTGTCGAGGGCGACGGAGAGTTCGTCGCCGGCGGAGGCGGAGGCCTCGAGGGAATCAGCGGCGGCGAGCAGGGCGTCGACCATGGTCTTGTCGCCGGCCTTCGCCTTGCCGCGGGCCTGCACACCGTCGACGCCGTGGCGCACCGCGCGGGCGATGCCCGCCGTGCTGAGCGAGCGGTCCCAGCTGGCGCCCACACGCAGGAAGAACGTGCCGAAGAGGGGCCCCGAGGCGCCGCCGACGTTCTGCACCAGCGCCATGCCGACGTGGCGCATGGCATCCGCGGAGGAGGTGAGGTCGTCGAGGTCGAGGGTCTCTGCGGCCGCGAAGCCGCGCCTCATGTTGGTGCCGTGGTCGCCGTCGCCCAAGGCGCGGTCCAGCTCGTCGAGTTCGTCGGCCCGGGCGGCGAACTCGCGTGAGCATTCAAGCAGCCAGCCGGCCACCATCTTCAATCCAGCTCCCACTGCGTCCTCCTCGGCTCAACACGTACGGCGGTGATTGTACGCCCACCGCTTGAACGTGCAAACGTCACTTGAGGCCGCGCAGGAAGTCCTCGTCGTCGTCCGGCGCGCGTTGCCCGCCGTGGCGGATCTGCGGCGGTTCGTTCTTCAGCGGGCGGCCGAGGATGAGCCACGACACCGGCCCCACCACGGGGAGGGCGATGACGGCGAAGGCCCAGAGCCAGCGCGGCATCGCGCGCACCTTGTAGCCCCGCGCCTGCGCGACTTCGACGACGCAGTACACGGTGAGCATGATCACGGCGATGATCAGGAGGATCCTGGGCATGGGCCAAGTCTACCCGGCGGCGCTAGGGTGTCGGGATGCAGGATCCAGAGGGCCTCGTGGCCGCCTTCCTCGACGGCGGGCCCGGCCTGTGGCTCGCGCCCGGCGAGGGTGTCGCGCCGGCCGACTGCGTGGTGGTCGCCACGTCCGGCTCGACGGGCGAGGCCAAGCACGTCGTCCTGCACCGCGAGGCGCTCATCGCAGCCGCCCGCGCAGCCGAGGATCGCCTCGGCTTCACCGCCACCTGGCACCTCACGCTCGCGCCGCAGTACGTCGCCGGGCTGATGGTGCTGGTCCGGGGCCGGCTGGGCGACGGCGTGCGCACCGCCTCCTCCGACCTGACCGACCTGTGTCTGGCTCCTGGCCGCAACTGCCTCTCGATCGTCGCCACGCAGTTGTACAGGGCGCTCGAAGCCCCTGCGCTGGCCGCCACGCTGGCGGGGTTCGACGCCGTGCTCGTCGGCGGCGCCGCGCTGCGGCCGGAGCTGAGGAGCCGTGCCGAGGACGCGGGGATACCCGTGATCGAGACCTACGGGATGAGCGAGACCTGCGGCGGGATCGTCTGGGACGGGGTGCCGCTGCCGGGGGTCGAGATCACGCTGGGGGAGCAGGGCCGCGTGCGCGTCGGCGGGCCGATGGTGTTCGAGGGGTATCTCGATTCAGCTGATGGCGAGGCTGCGGGCGCCCTTCGACGTGTCGCGGTCCTCGCAAGCTCGGACGCGACACGCTCAGGGACCAGGGCGCCCGCAGCTTCTCCGGCTCCCCTGCCCCCGGTGGTCACCAACGATCGGGGGAGGTGGGATGGCGACCGCCTCGTCATCGAGGGCCGCGTCGACGACGTGGTCGTCTCCGGCGGCGTCAACGTCGACCTCGCCGAGGTCCGCCGCGCCGTCCTCGCCGCCGAGCCCGAGGCGGAGGTGCTCG
>DURG01000385.1 GCA_012837465.1 Propionibacterium sp.
ACCAGCCGGAAGACCTGCGCGATGGCCATGGGCATGGCCAGGTAGGGCATGAAGAACAGGGCCCGGTAGAAGCCCGCGAATCGCAGGCCGGGCAGTGAGATCAGTGAGGAGACCAGCACCGAGATGGGGATGCCCACCAGCACGATCAACGTGTACAGCACCGTGTTGGTCAGCGCAGAGCCCAACTCGCCGCTGGCGAAGAGGGCTTCGTAGTTCTCCGCCCCGACGAAGCGGGCGTTGCGCCCGAACGCGCTGGAACGGGTCAACGAGGTCCACGCGTTGGCGACGATCGGGTAGTAGTAGAAGACCGCGACTCCTGCCAAGAGCGGCCCGACGAACAGCACCGGCCACCAGCCCACGCTGGTGGGGTGCCCCCGCCGGGCCTTCGCCGCGGTGTCCGCCATCAGCGTTCGGCTGCCAGCAGCTCATCCATCTGCGTGGCCAGTTGCTCGGCGGCCTGTGCCATCGGCACGTCACCGGCGAACGCAGGCGTGAGGATGTCTGCCTCCAGCTGGTTCCACGCCGCCGTGTTGCGGGAGACGGGGTAGGGGACCGCATAGTTCGCGGCCGCGTCGGTGAACACCTTGAGGTTCCACTCGGGCTTGACCTCGTGCCACTTGTCGGCCGTGCCCTGCCACGCGGGAATCGCGGTGCCGTTGGCGGCGTCGGTGCGGCCGGCCTCCTCAGAGGTGAGGTGGCGCTGCAGTGCGGAGGCGGCGGCTAGGTTGGGGGAGTTTGCCGCGACGACGTATGCGAGGCCGTGGATCGTCGAGGCCCGCTCCTGGTCGCGGGGGAGCGGCACGACCATGAGCTCGCCCGGATCGGGGTAGTCGGCGAGCATGGCGGCGGTCTCCCAGGATCCGGTGTGGTGAATGGCCGCGCGGCCGGAGATGAACACCGTCTGCGGCGGGTTGTCCGCGATCACGCGCGGGTGGGGCACGACGCCGTCGGCGACGAGGTTGGACCAGAACTCGAGGCCGCGGATGGTGTTGGGGTCGGCGTAGCCGGACCGTCCGTCGGCGATGATGTACCCGCCGGCCTGGGCAACGGTGTTGTACCAGTTCTGCTGGCCGCCGATGTTGAGGTCGGTGACGACGGCGTGGCCGCGGTCGCCGAGGCCGGCGGCGATGGCCCGGGTGGTCTCGCCGAACTCCTCCCACGTCCATGTCTCGGGATCCGGCAGGGTGACGCCAGCCTCCTCGACGAGCCGCTGATTGACCCAGCAGGCGATGGTGTCGAAATCCTTGGGGATGCCGTAGTGCGTGCCGTCGACCGTGTACAGGTCGGTCATGGCCTGCGGGAACACGCTGAAGTCCACGTCGTCGGCGACAGGTGCGAGGAGGCCCTCGCTCGCGTAGAGCTGCACGTGGAGGCCGCTCATCCAGAAGACGTCGGGGAGGTTGTTGCCTTCGGCCTGGGTGCGCAGCCGCATCCAGTACTCACTGGGGCCGGTCAGCGCAGGGGTGACGGTGATGCGCGGGTACTTCTCGGTGAAGCTGGCGATGAGCGCCTCGACGGTGACGGACTGGTTCCGGTCCCAGTACGCGAGCTCCAAGGTGGCCTCGGTGTTCTCGTCGATCTCGGCCGGGGCCTCGTTCTGCTGGGTGTCCCCGCCGCCGCAGGCGTTCAGAGCGCTTGCCGCGGCGATCCCGCCAAGACCGGTCAGTAGTGTGCGTCGTCGCCTGGGGGTCTCCTTCTTCCGCTGCCGTCTTCGTCGGCTCCGAGCATCTTCCAGTGTGCTGCACATCAACGGTTTCCGCACGCGACTAGGCCGCGAGCCGTGAGATCGCCTCGTGGCCGATCCGTTCGCTCGGAACATCGTGAACTGGTCTGAAGGCGGAGACGCCACGCCGTAAGCTTGCCGCATGGGTGCAGCAGCGGACGACGCGAATCCACCAGTCAATCCGCTGATGCGGGCAATCCTAGGCCTGTTCGCCGCTCCCCGGATCAACATGCGCGAGGACTATGAGTTGGTCCGCCGCGCCCAGCGGGCCCTGTCGTGGGTGCCGAGGGACCCTGACCGGATCCTCGATCGGTCAGTGACCGCGCAGGCCGGGCACGAGATCCCGCTGCGCATTTTCCTGCCCAAGACCCGCATGGGGGAGGGCATGCTGTTGTTCTTCCACGGCGGCGGCTGGACCATCGGCGACATCGACACGTACTCCGCCACCTGCCGCACCATGGCTGAGCTCACGGGTCGGGTGGTCTGCTCCGTCGGCTATCGGCTGGCACCTGAACACCCCTACCCGGCCGCTCTCGAGGATTGCCTCGACGTGGCGGAGACCCTGCTGGCGAACCCTGCTCTCGCCGGGGCCGCAGGACCCGAGGACATCACGTTGGTCGGGGACTCGGCTGGGGGCAATCTCGTTGCCGCCGTCACGCTCGCCCTACGTGGCCGGGGCGGCCCGTTGCCGGGTGCGCAGATCCTGTTCTATCCCGTCACCCAATGGGATCATGACCCGGCCACTTCGCCGTACCAGTCGGTGGCCGACTACGGCACTGGGTTGCGGCTGACGGCCGCGGAGGTGCAGGACTACGTCGCCATGTACCAGCCAGATCCCGAGCTTCGCCTGTCGCCCCTGATGTCCCCGCTCCTCGCCGAGGATCTGTCGGGGCTGCCGCCGGCGCTGGTCGTCACCGCCGAGTACGACCTGCTCCGCGACGAGGGGGAGGCGTTCGGCCATGCCCTCCGTGCCGCTGGTACACCCGCCCGCATCGAACGCATCGACGGCGCCCTCCACGGCTTCATCGGGCTGCCGCGGCTCTCGCGTCCTGTCGCGAGGGCTTACCAGATCGTCACGGACTTCCTCGACGGCGCCCTCGCCGACAGCAGACCGCTACCGTCGCCGTCGGCCAGGAGGCGCGCGTGAAGCGGGTACCGGCTCAGCGCCGGCCATGGGTGAGGCTCGACAACGCCGCCAACATCTTCCTCGCGGCCCGCAGCGATGTCGACAGCAAAGTGTTTCGCCTGGCCGCAGAACTCGACGAACCGATCGTCCCGGAGGTGCTGCAGGAGGCGCTCGACCGGGTGTTTGCGCAGTACCCGCTCTTCAGCGCGGTGCTGCGGCAGGGCGTGTTCTGGTACTACCTCCAACAGTCGGACCTGCGGCCGACCGTCTCGGAGGAGACTGGGCCGCCGGTGCAACACCTCTACCATCATCAACGCCATGACCTGTTGTTCCGGGTGGTCTACCGGGGACGCCGCATCTCCGTGGAGATCTTCCACGCACTGACCGACGGCACCGGTGCCTTGTGGTTCTTCGAGGACCTGCTGACCGAGTACGTGGGCCTTCGGCACGTCGAGGAGTTCCACGCGGTGCAGGGCGCAACCGAGACGAAGCAGGATTTCACCGTGGATGCGTTCACGCACTGGTTCCGCTCAACCTCGGAACCGGTGACATTCGAAGACGACGCCACCGCCGCCGTCGAGTCCCCGTCCACCGAACTGCCCGCCGAGGTCGAAGACGGCCAGCCCGCGACGACCCGCCGCCGCCACCGGCGACGCGACGTCCTGCGCATGCGCGGCACGCATTCCCCGGACCTGCGCACCCGGGTGATCGAGCTGTCCATGCCGGTGCGTCCCGTCCTGCGACTGGCCAAGGCCGAGGGTGTGTCGCTGACGATCTACCTCCTGGCAGTGTTCTTCGACTCGGTGCGGCGCACGCGGGTGCAGACGCAGTCGCTGCCTCGAACGCTGACGTGCTCGGTGCCGGTGAACCTCCGGCAGTTCTTCCCGACCGCATCCGGACGCAACTTCTTCGCCACCACCATGCTCGCGCACACCTACACCGGCGACGACGACATGGACTCCATCTCTGGCGTGTGCGCAGACCTCGACCGGCAACTCCGACAGGTCCTCACCAAGGAGGGACTCGCCCGCAAGATCCGCCGCCTCGTGCGCTTCGAGCGAAACCCCGCGCTGCGGATCATCCCACGGCCGCTCAAGGATGTGATCCTCGGCACGGCCAACGCCTTGTCCAACCGCGGTATCACGCTGGCCATCTCGAACCTGGGGCGCGTGGTGCTCCCGGAGCCGGTGGCGCGGCACGTGGGCCGTCTCTACCTGCATGTCGCGGCCGTCCGGCCGCAGTTCGGCGCAGTCAGCCACGGCGACCAGCTCACCATTTCGTTCACCTCGCCCTTCATCGAGACCGACTATCACGCCGCGTTCGTCCGGCATCTGACTGAGGCGGGGATCCCGGTCGAGGTCAACGCCAACCGGGTCACGGCAGACGAGTTGGCCGAGGTGGACCGATGAGGCGGTGCTCGTCTTGTGGGGGAGAGGTGGCGGGCGAGTGGTCCGCTTGTCCGCTGTGCCGCGTGAACCTCGACCCTGCCGACGCAGCGGCGTTGGCTGGCGCGGAGGTCTTCCCGGCGCCACTGCTGCGCTTTGATCGACGACAGGTGTGGGCGGCCGTACTGGCGTTGTCCGTGCTGGTACTCATCTTCTCGTTCGCCGCACCGGCGATCGTTCCGGGCCTCGCCCCGCCGGTGCGCACGGTGTGGTTGTCGATCGCGGTTGTCTGGCTCGTGGTGATCGCGGCCGTCCAGCGCCGCCGCAACGTGGGCAGCCTGGTGGGCTGGCTGGTCGTGTTGCTGTCCGTGGCTGCCGTCGTCTGGAACCAGTACGACGGGCCCGATTTCTGGGCCACGACGTGGCTCATCCCAGCCATCTGTACCGCCGCCAACCTCGCCCTCGGCGTCATCGTGTGGATCATCCGTCTAGACCCGCAGGAGCATCTGGCGAAGGCGCTGCTCGTCGGCCTGATCGGCCTGGTGCCGGGGTTGTTCGTCATCTTCGGCTGGGTGACAACCCCGCTGCCGGCATTGATCTGTGTGGGCTTCAGCGTGCTGGTGGTGTCACTGATCCTCATCATCCGGCCGCGACAGCTCGGCTCAGCGCTGCGACGGCGGCTGCATCTCTAGTCTTCTGTGTCCAGCCGGGCTGGTGGGCAGGAACTGCTACAGTTGCTACATGAGTACGATCCCGCACAGAGAGCTTCGCAACAGCAGCAGCGAGATCCTTCGTCGCGTGGAGGCGGGGGAGACGTTCGACATCACGAACAACGGCAAGGTGGTTGCTCGGCTGTCACCTGTTCCGAAGGCCTCCAAGCTCGAGGAGCTGCGCGCTGCGGGCCTGACTAGACCGGCCAAGGCTGCCATCGACGTATCCCAACTCGAGAAGGTCACGGGCAGGACGTCGCAGGACATCCTCGACGACTTGAGGGGGAACCGGTGAGCATCGTCTACTTGGACACGTCCGCGGCGCTGAAGCTGCTCGTCCAGGAGCCGGAATCCATCGCCATGGAGCAATACGTCTCCAGGGAGGGCGATCAGCTCGTCTCGTCGATGCTGCTGTTCACCGAACTGCATTGTGCAGCGCACAGGCGAGGTGGTGTCGATCTCTCCAGCGTCAACGTCCTTCTCGGCGGCGTCGAGTTGGTCAAGCTGGTTGACGAGGATCTGAGGACCGCGGGCCTGTCGGCGTGGGGGCTGCGTAGTGCAGATGCCATCCATCTCGCGGCGGCGGTGCGCATCGAGGTCGATGCAGTCCTCACGTATGACGCGGAGATGGGGGAGGCTGTTGAAAGGCTTGGCATGACCTGGCTCCGAGTGAAATGACATAATGTTGCTTATCGGACTAAGGCGTGTCTGGGTCACCTGAGCCTGGAACCGCCCCTCCCGGCGCAGTGACAGTATGGATCCATGCAGATCCTTGCCCCCTGTGCCGGACGCGTCATCGCCATGCGCGATGTCGACGATCCGACGTTCAGTGAACAGATCGTCGGCCCTGGCGTCGGCATCCAACCCGTCCCTGGCCGCAACGATGTCGTCGCGCCGGCCGACGGCATGCTCCTCAAGGTGAACCCCCACGCCTTCATCCTGCTCGTCGACGGCTCCGTCGGCGTCCTGGTGCACATCGGCATCAACACCGTCGAACTCGATGGCGAGGGCTTCGAGGTGCTCGCGGATCAAGGTCAGACCATTTCGGCGGGTACACCGGTCGTCTCCTGGAATCCGGATGAGATCGACGGCGAAGGCATCCAGACGACGGTGGTCGTCGCCGTGATGGACCATGAGCCGGATTCGATCACCAGCGACGTCATCGGTGCCGACGTCTCGGCCGGCGAGCCCATCTTCTCCGTCTGATCCTGACTCCCCCCCCCACACGGAGGCGCCCGCCCCGCGAGATGCGGGGCGGGCGTCCGAAGTGGCGTGGCTCAGAAGTTGATCATCTTGCCCGCGATGCCGTGGGCAGCTTCCTTCATGGCCTCCGAGAGCGTCGGGTGCGCGTGGATGTTGTGCGCGACCTCTTCGGCGGTCAGGTCGTAGGCCTGCGCCAGGGTGAGCTCCGGCAGCAGTTCGGTCACGTCGGGGCCGATCATGTGGGCGCCCAGGATCTCGCCGTAGGTGGCGTCCGCGACGATCTTGACGAAGCCGGTGGCGTCGCCCAGGCCCCAGGCCTTGCCGTTGGCGGCAAAGGGGAACTTCGCGACCTTGACGTCGAAGCCCTTGTCCTTGGCCTGCTGCTCCGAATAGCCGAACGAGGCGACCTGCGGCTGGCAGTAGGTGGCGCGCGGGATCATGTCGAAGTTGATCGGGTGGGCGTCCTCGCCCGCGATCTTCTCGGCCGCGACGATGCCCATGGCCTCGGCGGCGTGCGCGAGCATCATCTTGGCGGTCACGTCGCCGATCGCGTAGATGTGCGGCACGTTGGTGGTCATGTACTCGTCGATGGCGATGGCGCCACGCTCGGTGAGCTCGACGCCGGTGTTCTCGAGCCCGTAGCCCTCCGTGCGAGCAGCGAAGCCGATGGCCGACAGGAAGCGGTCCGCCTCCAGCGTCTGCTGGTCGCCGCCCTTGGCGGGGCTGACGTGCACCTTGACGCCTGAACCGGTGTCCTCGATGCTCTCGACCTTGGTGCTAGTGAGCACCTTGATGCCGAGCTTCTTGTAGGCCTTGGCGAGCTCCGCCGAGATCTCGGCGTCCTCGGTGGGCACCATGCGGTCGAGGAACTCGACGATGGTCACCTCCACCCCGAACTGGCTCAGCACGTAGGCGAACTCGGTGCCGATGGCGCCCGAGCCGCCGATGATGATCGAGCCGGGCAGTTCCTCGGCGAGGATCTGCTCCTCGTAGGTCACCACGTTGTCGGAGAGCTCGACCCCCGGCAGCATGCGGGTGACGGCACCGGCTGCGATGATGCAGTTCTTGAAGGTGACGGTCTCCTTCTCGCCGCCGTCCTTCTCGACCTCGATGGTGTTGGCGTCCTTGAAGGTGCCCCAGCCGTCGATTTCGGTGATCTTGTTCTTCTTCATCAGGAAGTGGATGCCCTTGGTCATCCGCTCCGAAACCGCACGGCTGCGCTTGAAGGCCTTGCCGTAGTTGAACGTGACCTCGCCCTCGATGCCGTAGGTGTCAGCCTCATGGTTGAAGATGTGCGCCAGTTCCGCGTTGCGCAACAGAGACTTGGTGGGGATGCAGCCGACGTTGAGGCACACACCGCCCCAGTAGCGCTTCTCGATGATGCCGACCTTCAGGCCGAGCTGGGCGGCGCGGATAGCGGCGACATAGCCACCTGGTCCGGCGCCGAGGACAACGACGTCAAATTCAGAGCTCATGCGGGCCACTCTAGTCCCCTTTGGCTTGGGACGTGACACTCTGCCATCAGCTGAATCTCCGCCTGATCTGTCCCATGAGATAGCCTGTTCGGATGATGAGCGCAACGAGTGAGTCAATTGGCCGCATGATCCGTGAGGCCCGGTCCTCGCGTGGCTGGTCACAGCAACGCCTCGCAGACGAGTTGGGCACCGTGCAAAGTGCTGTCCACCGCATCGAGAACGGCCAACAGAACCTCTCCCTCAGCATGATCGGCCGCCTGGCCGAGGCGCTGGAGATGCCCCTGATCCAGACCGTGACCGAGGGCACCGTCAACTTCGAGATCGAGGGCGGCGCCAAGCTCTCCGGTGAGATCGACGTGCGCACGTCCAAGAACGCCGCCATGGCCATCCTGTGCGCCAGCCTCCTGAACCACGGTCGCACGGTGCTGCGCGGCATCGCCCGCATCGAGGAGGTCGACCGCATCTCCGAGGTGCTGACCTCCATCGGCGTCACCCTGACCTGGATCGGCGACAACGACCTCGAGATCCGCCGCCCCGCCGTCCTCACCCCAGACACCATCGATTCCAGGGCAGCGAAGCGCACCCGGTCGATCCTGATGCTGCTCGGCCCCCTCATGCACGAGTTCGACGAGTTCCTCCTGCCGTTCTCCGGCGGCTGCGACCTCGGCGCCCGCACCGTGCATCCCCACATGTCGGCGCTCAGCCGCATGGGCCTGACCGTCGAGGCCACCGAGGGCAACTACCACGCAGCCGTGAACTCCAGCATCGACGACAAGCGCTCCGTCACGCTGATCGAACGCGGCGACACCGTCACCGAGAACGCCATCATGGCCGCCGCCCGCACCCCCGGCGTCACCACCCTGCGCAACGCGTCCGGCAACTACATGGTCCAGGACCTCTGCTTCTACCTCCGGGAACTCGGCGTCCAGATCGAGGGCATCGGCACCACCACGCTGACCATCACCGGCGTCGAGCGCATCGAGGCCGACGTGGAGTACAGCATCTCCGAGGACCCCATCGAGGCCATGAGCCTCCTGACCGCGGGAATCGTGACCCGCTCCGAGATCACGGTGCGCCGCTGCCCCATCGAGTTCCTCGAGGTGGAGTTCGCGGTCCTCGACGAGATGGGCCAGGAACTGCGCCTCACCGAGGAGTACCGCAGCCACAATGGCCAGACCCGCCTCGTCGACGTGACAGTCGTGCCCTCAGACCTGGTGGCCCCGCTCGACAAGATCCACCCGATGCCCTTCCCCGGCCTCAACATCGACAACCTGCCGTTCTTCGCGGTCATCTGCGCCACGGCGACTGGGCAGAGCGTCATCTACGACTGGGTCTACGACAACCGCTCGATCCACCTGAAGAAGCTCTCGGAGCTCGGCGCCAACATCCAGCTCATGGATGCCCACCGCCTGCTGATCATCGGCCCGACGAAGTGGCGCGGCCGCCGCATCGAGTCTCCCCCGGCACTGCGCCCCGCGGTGTGCCTGCTGCTCGCGGCGCTCGCGGCCCGCGGCACCACGATGCTGATGGACGTCTACGTCATCAACCGCGGCTACGAAGACCTCCCCCAGCGCCTCAACAAGCTGGGCGCCAAGATCAACACCTTCTGGGGCGAGCCTGCGGAAGAGGACTGAGCCCTCAGAGCCTGATCGCCTCGAAGCGGTGCCGCGGCTCGACGAGGTCGCGCTGCGCATCGACGAGGCGCAACTCGTTGTGGCCGGCGGTGGTCGTCGCCTCCAGCACCGAGTAGACGATCGACGCCGTGGCGCCGAGCGTCTCTCCGAGATGCCCCGTGCGCAGCCAGTGCGCGAGGAACATGGCGGTGGTGAGGTCACCCGAACCGGTGAACTTGCGGTCCAGCACCGGCGTGGTGACCTCCCAGACTTCGCCCTCGCCGACGGCGATGATCCGCATGACGTCGTCCTCGAGATCCGCACCCACGACGGACGTCACGACGACGACCTTGGGGCCGCGCGAGCGTAGTTCCTGGGCGGCAGCGACCACGTCGTCGAGGGTGTCGGTGCCCATCCCCGTCAGGAACTGGAGTTCGAACAGGTTGGGCGTCATGATGTCTGCCTGGCTGACCACGTGGTCGCGCCAGAACTCCGGGATGCCCGGCCGGGCGTAGAAGCCGCGGTCGATGTCGCCCATCACCGGATCCGCGCAGAACAGCGCGTCCGGATTGTGCTCCTTGACGAGCGCGTAGGAGTCGAGGATGACCTGGCCCACCTCGGGGGTGCCGAGGTAGCCGCACAGCAGTGCGTCCACGTCGCCCAGCACTCCCCTGTCGTCGACGCCCTGCACGACTTCCCACACGTCGGACGCGGGGATCAGCGGGCCGCGCCACGCGCCGTAGTCGGTGTTGTTCGAGAAGTTGACCGTGTACACCGGCCAGACGTCGATGCCGAGGCGCTGGAGGGGGAACACGGCGGCGGAGTTGCCGGCATGGCCGTAGGCGACGGCCGACTGGATGGACAGGACTGTGGTCATTCGCTCATCCTCTCACCGTCGCGCCGGATCACAGAATGCCGACGGTGTGACGGACGGGGGCGTTCACCGGTGGCGAAATGGGTTTCCACCCCATACGATGCATCTATGGCGGAGGTGTACTCGGACTACCTTTCTCCCGCGTTCGTGGCGATGGCGCATCGAGGCGGGTCCTTCATGACCGCCAACCTTGGCATCGAGAACACCGTGCGTGCGTTCCACAACGCCGTGCAGCTCGGCTTCCGCTACCTCGAGACCGACGTGCACACCACCAGCGACGGGGTGCTCGTGGCCTTCCATGACGACACGCTCGACCGCGTCACGGACGTGCCCGGCTCACTGCGCCAACTCAGCTTCGCCGACCTCGGCTCGCTCCGCGTCGGTGGCCGCGAACCCGTGCCCACGATGGATGAGTTGTTCGAGACCTTCCCGGACGTCAACTTCAACATCGACATCAAGTCCGTGACCGCCGTCCAGTCCCTGGCCGACACCATCAAGAAGCACAACGCTGAGCGGCGCGTCTGCGTCGGATCGTTCGCCCGCACCCGCATCCGCCGCTTCCGAAGCCTCCTCCCCCGCGTCCCCACAGCAGTGTCGACGACGGGCGTGGCGGCGCTGACGATGGGCGCCATCTCCCCCGGCGGGCAGGTCTACCAGGTTCCCCTCCAGCATCCCGTCGGCCCCGTCACCGTCGACATCGTCACCCCGAAGAACATCGAGCGCATCCACGCCGCCGGCCGAAAGATCCACGTCTGGACGGTGGATGACCCCACCACCATGCATCGCCTCATCGACTGGGGCGTCGACGGGATCGTGACCGACAGGCCCGATTCCCTCAAAGAAGTCCTGAGTGCACGGGGGATGTGGTCTACTCAATAGGGAACCTTTGAGGTTGCCAATTCGTTCAATAGTGCAGACGAAGGAGGGAAGATGGCTGATCGCGCATTGCGTGGCGTCGGGCTCGGCTCGAAGACTTTCGAGGACGAGCAGGGCATCGAGTTTGCAGAGCGTCAGAACCTCGCATTCGACTGCCCCAAGGGGCACCATTTCGAGGTGACCTTCGCCGCAGAGGCGGAACTCCCCACGGAGTGGGAGTGCAAGCAGTGTGGTCTCGTGGCGGTCCGTTCGGACGGAGTCGTCGGCGAGGAGAAGGTCGAGAAGCCCGTACGCACCCACTGGGACATGCTGCGTGAGCGTCGCTCCATCCCGGAGTTGGAAGACATCCTGGAGGAGCAACTCACCAAGCTGCGGGAGTCGGATCGGCTCTACTAGGCCCGCTGTTCATCGTCGAGGTCGCCACGGATCACGTTTCCGTCGGCGGCCTCGCCACGTTTGGGGTCGATGCCGGGGATGAGCGTGTCATCGGCTTGGGTCGCCTCGCCCTTGATGATGGTGGGCCCCGCGTTGCCCGACATCGGCTTGATCACGCGTGACGCCCACCAGGTGATGGCGGAGCGGACGAACGGCCGGGTGAACGGCAGGAGGAGCAGCAGGCCCGCGGCGTCGGTCAACAGGCCGGGCAGCGTCAGGAGGATGCCGCCTGCGAGCACGAGCGTGGCGTCGGCCATCTTGCCCGTGGGCAACTGGCCGGAGCGCAGGGCGTCGGACAGCGACGCCCATGCCTTCCGCCATTCCCGCTGCATGAGGTAGAGGCCCAGCACGGTGGAGAGCATGAGGACCGCCAGCGTCCACCACCCGATCTGCCCGGCCACCCAGATGATGGCCGCGATCTCCGCGACCAGCAACAGGAGCAGGATCCCGACGGTGATCCCGAGGGCCATGGTGCTCTTGCGGATGGCCACTAGCGGACCTCGTGACGGCTGCGGCCGAACAGCGACGTGACTGCGCGGCGCAGTTGGTGGAAGCGGTGTTCGATGCCCCACAGCGTCGTGCGGATCAGGGCCTCGATGACGATGTTGCGGCTCATCTTGGAATCGCCGAACTCACGCTCGACGAACTCGATGGGCACCTCGACCACCTTGAAACCGTGCTTGATGGCACGCCAGACCAGGTCGATCTGGAAGCAGTACCCGGCCGAGGCGACCTCGGTGAGGTTCATGCCGCGCAGCGTCGTCGCGCGGTACGCGTTGAAGCCGCCGGTGGCGTCCTTGACCGGGATGCCAAGCCAGATGCGGGTCCACAGCGACCCGGCCTTCGAGATGAGGACGCGCGATGCGGGCCAGTTCACGATGGAGCCGCCCTTGACCCAACGGGACCCCTTGACCATGTCGGCGCCGTCGTTGATCGCCGTGAGCAGGCGCGGCAGTTCCTCCGGCTGGTGCGAACCGTCGGCGTCGTGGGACACCAGCACGCCGTAGCCGCGCGCCAGCCCCCAGTCGAAGCCGGCCAGGTAGGCAGCGCCGAGGCCCTGCTTGCCCGTGCGGTGCATGACGTGGACGTGGCTGTCGTCGGAGGCCAGCCTGTCCGCGATGTCGCCCGTCCCGTCCGGGGAGTTGTCGTCGGCGATCAGGATGTGCGCATGCGGGACCGCCTTGCGGAGCCGGTTGGTGATGCTCTCGATGTTCTGCGACTCGTTGTACGTGGGGATGATCACGAGCACGCGGTCGAGCGCGTCAGTGCTGGTCATGTGACTGTCCTTGGGTTCGATTGTTCCCGGCAATGCTACCCCCGCGCGGGGACGGCCGCCGCAGGGTGAAGGCAAGTGCCGCCAGCGTCACGACGACGGCGGCCCAGCCGGGCCAGGCGCCGAGGCGGACCGCGAGGTTGACGTTGTAGCGCAGTGGCACGTCGACGATGCGGCTGGCGGCCTCGAACTCGGCCGTCAGATCGTGCACCCGGCCCCGGGCATCCACGAGGCCGGTGAGCGAGTTGAGCGTCGAGACGACCACCTCGCGGCCCGTCTCCATGGCGCGCACCCGGTTGATCACCAGTTGCTGCGGCGGCTGGAAGGTGCCGCCGTAGGTGTTGGTGTTGGACTGCGAGACGATGACCTCTCCCCCGCCG
>DURG01000386.1 GCA_012837465.1 Propionibacterium sp.
AGACGGCGGCGGCGCTGCGGGGCATGGAGGTCGTCACGACGATCTGTGCCGGCGAGATCAGCCACACGGTAGGCCGCTGACGAGGAGCCAGCTTCCAGAACGTCAGGGATTGTTGCCGGAGATCGGGATCCACATGGGCGGGGAGGGCCCCCATCAGACCGTGCGGAAACACGCTGGGTCTACAGGCCCAAGATCTGCTGCGGCAGCCCCTTCGATACCTTCGCTCGTCCCTCGCGAACACTCAGGAGCCAGCAGGGCGATAATGGGGGCATGATCACGCTCCCCACCCCACGCACCCCGGACCCGATGACCGCTCCCCCGATGCGGTGGGGGGTGCTGGGCACCGGCTGGATCGCCGAGCGGTTCTTCGACGCCGTGCATCGGCACACGCAGCAGCGGCTGGCCGCCGTCGGGTCGCGGACGCAGGAGCGGGCCGACGCGTTCGCCGCGCAGTTCGAGGCGCCGCGCGCTCACGGCAGCTACGAGGCACTCGTGGCCGACCCCGACGTCGACATCGTCTACGTCGCCACGCCCCACAGCGAGCACCTCGCCAACGCGAGGCTCGCGTTGGAGGCGGGCAAGCCGGTGCTGGTCGAGAAGTCGTTCACGCAGACCGCCGCGCAGGCCCATGATCTGGTCAAGGCCGCCCGCGACTCCGGGCTGCCGGTCATGGAGGCCATGTGGAGCCGCTTCCTCCCGTCCTTCGACGTCGTGCGGCAACTGCTGGCCGACGGCGCGTTGGGCGAGATCGAGACCGTCTACGCCGATCACGGCCAGTGGTTCGCCGACGACGCCACCCATCGCATCTTCGACCCCGCCCAGGCCGGCGGCGCGATGCTGGATCTCGGCGTCTACCCCGTGTCCTTCATGCACTTCGCGCTGGGCGCGCCGGGCCGCTCGCTGGCCGTCGGCACCCGGGCGTTCACAGGGGTGGACAGGCAGGTCTCGGCTGTCTTCGACGGCTTCGAGGCCCACCCCCACGCCACAGCGCTGGTCACCACCACCGCCAAGGCACTGACGCCCACCCGCGCGTTCATCGCCGGGGACGCGGCCACCGTCGAGATCCCCACGTTCTTCTACGGCCCGCAGCAGGTCACGCTGCGCACCGTGGGGCGCGAGGAGGCCGTCAGCGAGGCCCCCACCATCGAGGGGCACCTGGGCCTGAGCTACGAGGCCGCCTACTTCGCGACGATGGTCGCCGAGGGGCAGGCCGAATCCGAGCTGATGCCCTTCAGCGAGACCGTCGCCGTGATGGAGACGATGGACCGCCTGCTCAGCGGGCTACCGCGCGGCGGACGGCCTTGACGATCTCCTCGTAGGCCAGGATCGCGACCCCCGCGCCAACGGCGACGGCCCAGTGCACCCAGTCGAGCGAGGTCGTGCCGAAGGCCGCCTGCAGGAACGGCACCTCGACGACGGCGACCTGCGCGATCGTCGCGCCTGCCAGGGAGATCCACAGCCACTTGTTGGTGAACAGGTGGCTGAAGGCGCTGCCGAGGTCGGAGCGGGAGTTCAGCGCGTTGAACAGTTGCATCATCACCAGTGCGGTGAACACGGTGGTCCGCGCGACGGCCAACTGCTCGTCGGTGCCCGCCAGGTGCTCGAGGCCGCTCAGGAAGCCGCCCGGCAGTGACAGGTCGTAGATCAGGAGGCTGATGACGCCCATGACGAGGCCGGTGCCGATGATGCGGGCCCACATGTGGTTGTCGATGATGCGGTCGTCGTAGCGGCGCGGCTTGCGGCTCATCACGTCGTCGATCTCCGGGTCGACGCCCATGGCGAGCGCGGGGCCGGAATCGGTGACGAGGTTGATCCACAGAATCTGCGTGGCCAGCAGCGGCACGACGGTGGCGCCGGGGTTGCCCGGATCCGCCAGGCCGATGAACGAGCCGAGGACGACGCCCAGGAACACAGTGGCGACCTCGCCCATGTTGGAGCTGAGCAGGTAGCGGATGAACTTCTTGATGTTGTCGAAGATCACGCGGCCCTGGCGCACGGCGGCCACGATGGTGGCGTAGTTGTCGTCGCCGAGGATCATGTGGCCGGCTTCCTTGGTCACCTCGGTGCCGGTGATGCCCATGGCGATGCCGATGTCGGCCGACTTCAGCGCGGGGGCGTCGTTGACGCCGTCGCCGGTCATGGACACGATCTGGCGGTCGGCCTGCAGCGCGTCGACGATGCGCAGCTTGTGCTCGGGCGAGACGCGGGCGTAGACGTTGGTGCGGCGCACGACGTCGGTGAGCTCCTCGTCGGAGAGGTTCTCGAGGTCGCGGCCGGTGACCGCCTCGGGCGCCCCCTCCTGGCCCGCGCCCTCGTCGACGATGCCGAGGTCGGCGGCGATGCGGGCGGCGGTGACGGGGTGGTCGCCGGTGATCATCACCGTCTTGATGCCGGCGCGGTGGGCCTCCTTGATGGCCTGGGCGGCCTCCTCCCTTGGCGGGTCGATGATGCCGACCACGCCCACCCAGACGAGGTCGCGCTCGGCGCTCTCGTCGAAGTCGTCGGGATCGTCCTCGTCGGCGTGGCGCCACGCGACGCCGAGGGTGCGGTAGCCCTGCTCGCTGAGCTCAACGACCACTTGGGAGATCTCCTCGCGGCGCTCGTCGGTCAGGGGGTGCTGCTCGCGGCCCACCTGCTCCTCGACGCAGCGCTCGAGCAGGACGTCGGGGGCGCCCTTCGCGAAGACGCGCTGCCGGTCGTCCCAGTGGCTGAGCACCGACATCATCTTGCGGTCGGAGTCGAACGGGGCCTCGGCGTCGC
Source organism: Propionibacterium sp. (assembly GCA_012837465.1). GTDB lineage: Bacteria > Actinomycetota > Actinomycetes > Propionibacteriales > Propionibacteriaceae > Arachnia. The sequence continues at coordinate 2,761 of DURG01000386.1, forward strand.
GCTCGAACCAGCTCACGCGCTCGGTGACGCCGTCGAGCTTGTGCTGGGCCACGAGGAAGGCGCCCTCAGTGGGGTCGCCCTGGATGGTCCAGTTGCCGTCCTCGTCCTGGTCGAGTTGTGCGTTGTTGGCGAGCACGCCGGAGGCCAGCAGACGACGAGCCTCGGCCGCGGCCTCGTCCCCGCCGTCGAGGTCCACGTCGCCGTCGGGCGCGTAGCCGGTGCCGCCCAGCTTGGTGCGGCCGGACGCGGTGACGATCTCGCGCAGCGTCATCTCGTTCTTGGTGAGCGTGCCGGTCTTGTCCGAACAGATCACCGAGACGGAGCCGAGCGTCTCCACGGAGTGGAGGTCCTTCATGACCGCGTTGCGGCCGGCCATGACGCGCACGCCGATGGCCAGCACCAGCGACAGGATGGCGGGCAGGCCCTCGGGCACGGCGGCGACCGCGAGCGAGACGCCCATGAGCAGGATGTCCACGGCCTCGTTGAGGCTGGACACGCCATTGACCAGCGCGACGGCGGCCATCACGACGATGGCGATGATGATGACGAGGATGCCGAGCAGCTTGGAGATCTTGGCGATCTCCTGCTGGAGCGGCGAGGGGTCGGATTCGGTCTCGTCGAGCAGGGTCGCGATGCGGCCCATCTCGGTGTCCATGCCGGTGCCGGTGACGACGGCGCGGCCGACGCCGCGGGCGACTGCGGTGCCCTTGTAGACCATGTTCAGGCGGTCGCCCAGGGTGGGCTTGCCCTCGATCTGGTCGGTGTTCTTCTCAACGGCCTCGGATTCGCCGGTGAGGGAGGCCTCCTGCACCTGCAGCGCGGAGGCGGTGAAGAGCCGGGCGTCGGCGCCGACGGCGTCGCCCTCGGAGAGCACGAGCACGTCCCCGGGGACGATGTCGGTCGAGGGGGCGTCGGTGAGCTTGCCGTCGCGCAGCACCGTCGAATGGGTCGCCGTCATGTCCGAGAGCGCGGCGACGGCGTCCTCGGCCTTGTTCTCCTGGACGAAGCCGAGCACGGCGTTGGCGATGACGATGATCGCGATCACGATGGCATCGATCGGCAGGCCGGTGGCCCCCTCCGCCACCCACGCGACGATGGAGATCGCGATGGCGACGAGCAGCAGGTAGACCAGCGGGTCCGCGAACTGCTTCAGGAGGCGGCGCCAGGCCGGCTCCTTGGCCGCGCCGCGCAACTCGTTGGGCCCGTACCGCTCGAGCCGGGCCTTCGCCTCGGAGGAGGTGAGGCCCTGCTCGAGATCTGTCGAAAGGTCGCTGGCAACGTCCTTCGCCGGCAACGTGTGGGCCGGCGACGCATCGGCAGAAGTCATGATTCCACCGTACGCCCGTTACGCAAGGAGTTCGCGGATCTCCTGGTCGGTGAGGGCGAGCACGGCCTCCCGGGCCTGCTGGGGCGACGACGAGGCGAGCACCGCGTCGAGCATCGCACGGCAGGTCTCGAGGTCGTGGCGAGACAGCGCGGCCTTGACCACGCCCACCTTGCCCACGGCCATCGACAGCGAGCTGATGCCGGCGCCGGTGGCAACCAAGGCGAGCAGCGGGTCGCCAGCCGTCTCACCGCAGATGCCCACTGGCTTGCCGCCGGCACCGTTCACCGTCGCCAGGATGAGCTCCCACAGGGCAGGCTGCCAGCCGCTCAGGAGCCCGGCGAGGCGTCCCTCCATGCGGTCGGCGGCGAAGAGGTACTGGGACAGGTCGTTGGTGCCGATCGACGCGAAGTCGCACTGGGCCAGCACGTCGCGCGCCCGGACGGCCGCGGCCGGAACCTCGACCATCGTGCCCGCCATCGGCAGCCCGGCCTCGCGGCAGCGGGCCGTGAACCAGCCGGCCTCCTCGGCGGTGGCGACCATGGGCGCCATCACCCACACGTCCGCCTCGGTCGCCTCGCGGGCGGCCGCGAGCGCGGCGAGTTGGGCGTCGAGCAGGTCGGTGCGGATGCGCTGGAGCCGGAGCCCCCGCACGCCGAGCGCCGGGTTCTCCTCCTCCCCCAGGTCCGCGAAGGCGAGCGGCTTGTCCGCGCCTGCGTCGAGCGTACGGACGACGACCTTGCGACCGCCGAACGCCTCGAATACCTTCGTGTACGTGGCGGTCTGCTCCTCCACCGACGGTGCATCGGCGCGGTCGAGGAAAAGGAACTCAGAGCGGAAGAGGCCCGAGCCCTCGACGTCAGCCTGCGCGGCGCGCTGGGCGTCGTCGGCGGTTCCGATGTTGGCCAGGATCTGC
>DURG01000387.1 GCA_012837465.1 Propionibacterium sp.
CCGCGCACGTGGTCGACGAGCGGGTGGTCCAGTGCACGCACCGCGTCGGCGAGCCATCGGCCGGTGGCGCGGGCGTCGTCGAGCACGCCGCCCTCGAGGGCGTCGAGCACCGCGTTGCCGGCTGCAGCGGCGACTGGGTTGCCGCCGAAGGTGGTGCCGTGCTGGCCGGGCTGGAGCAGGTCGCCGGCCTTGCCGGTGGCGATGCAGGCGCCCACGGGGAAGCCGTTGCCCAGGCCCTTCGCCAGGGTGATCAGGTCCGCGCGGGGGCCGGCCGCCAGGTGCGCGAAGTACTCACCGCAGCGCCCGAGGCCCGTCTGCACCTCGTCGACCCACATGAGCGCGCCGTGGGCGTCGGTGACGTTGCGCACCGCGGCGAGGTAGCCGTCAGGCGCAGGCACGACGCCATTCTCGCCCTGCACGGCCTCGACGACGACGGCGGCCACCGTCTCGTCGACCGCGTCCTTGAGTGCCTCGACGTCCCCGTAGGGCACGAAGGTCACGTCGCCGGGCAGCGGCTCGAACGGCTCGCGGTACTTGGCGTTGGCGGTGATGGCGAGCGCGCCCATGGTGCGGCCGTGGAAGGAGCCCTCCATGGCGACGATGCGGGTGCGGCCGGTGAGGCGCGTGAGCTTGAAGGCGGCCTCATTGGCCTCCGTACCCGAGTTGGTGAAGAACACCCTGGCCACGGGGTCGCCGGTGAGCTTCGCCAGCCGCTCCGCGAGGCGGATCTGTTGCTCGCTGGCGTAGAAGTTCGACACGTGGCCGAGACGGCCGAGTTGCTCCGTGATCGCCTGCGTGACACCGGGGTGGGCGTGGCCGAGTGCGTTGACCGCCAGGCCCGAGAGCAGGTCGGTGTACTGCCTGCCGTCGGCGTCCCAGAGGTGCACGCCCTCGCCCCGCTCGAAGATCCGCTTGGGCGCACCGAACGCGTTCATCATGACCGCCCCGTAGCGCGCCGTGAGTTCTGCCTGGGTCATGCTTCGTCCCTCGATACATTCGCTCGTTCCTCGCGAACACTCGGGACCCGAGAATCTCCACCCGCTGGCTCCTCGCGAACACTCGGGACCCGAGAAACCATGGTGCCGACGCCTTCGTCGGTGAAGATCTCCAACAGGAGGCAGTGGGGCACGCGGCCGTCGAGGACGGTGGCGGAGGTCACGCCACCGTCGACCGCGCGGACGCAGGCCTCCATCTTCGGGATCATCCCGGAGTCGAGGCCGGGCAGCATCTGGCGCACCTCCTCGGTGGTCAGCTGCGTGATCACCGAATCGGGATCCGGGTAGTTGGCGTAGACGCCGGCCACGTTGGTGAGCATCACGAGGCGCTTGGCGCCCAACGCGACGGCGAGGGCAGCCGCGGCCGTGTCACCGTTGACGTTGTGGACCTGGCCGTCCTTGTCGGGCGCGACGGTGGCGACCACGGGGATGCGGCCGGCGTCGATGAGGTCGTTGATGGCGGTCGGGTCGACGGACTTGACGTCCCCCACGAGGCCCAGGTCGATCTCCTCCTCGTCGACGACGAGCCCGCGGCGCTTGGCGGTGAACAGGCCGCCGTCCTCGCCGGACATGCCGACGGCGAACGGGCCGTGCTGGTTGATGAGGTTGACCAGTTCCCTACCGACCTGACCGACGAGCACCATCCGCACCACGTCCATGGCCTCGGGGGTGGTGACGCGCAGGCCGCCTCGGAACTCGGTGTCGATGTCCAGCTTCCTGAGCATGTCGGAGATCTGGGGGCCCCCGCCGTGGACGACGACGGGCTTCACGCCGACGCGCCGAAGGAAGACGATGTCCTCGGCGAAGGCACGCTTGAGCCCCTCGTCGGTCATGGCGTTGCCGCCGTACTTGATGACGACGGTCTGGCCGGCGTACTCGGCGAGCCAGGGCAGCGCCTCGATGAGGGTGGAGGCCTTGGCGATGAGCTCAGGCTGTTCGTGGGTCTGGGTGCGCATGATCATCTAGGTGGAGTACTCCGCGTTTTCCTTCACGTAGTCGTACGTGAGGTCGTTGGTGAGGATGGTGGCGTGGGCCTTGCCGGCATGGAGGTCGACGGTGACGGTGACCTGGCGGCCGGAGAGGTCGACGAGGCTGCGGTCGTCGCCGATCTGGCCGCCTCGGCAGACCATGACGCCGTTGAAGGAGACGTCGAGTTGCTCGGCGTCGAACTCGGCGTCGGTGACGCCGATGGCCGAGAGCACGCGACCCCAGTTCGGGTCCTGCCCGAAGACTGCGCACTTGAAGAGGTTGGAGCGGGCGATCTCGCGCCCGACGACCTCGGCGTCGCGCTCGGAGGCGGCGCCGGTGACCTCGATGGCGATCTCGTGGTGTGCTCCCTCGGCGTCGGCGATGAGTTGGCGGGCGAGGTCCTGGCACACGTCAACCAGGGCGGCGGTGAAGGCGCCCAGTTCGGGGGCGACGCCGGAGGCGCCGGAGGCCAGCAGGGTGACGGTGTCGTTGGTGGACATGCAGCCGTCGGAATCTGCCCGGTCGAACGTGAGGCGGGTGGCCTCGCGCAGGGCCTCGTCGAGTTGCTGGGGAGCGAGGTCCGCGTCGGTGGTGAGCACGACCAGCATCGTGGCCAGACCGGGCGCGAGCATGCCGGCGCCCTTGGCCATGCCGCCGATCGACCACTCGCCGACGGTGACGCCAGCCTCCTTGGGCACGGTGTCGGTGGTCATGATGGCGGTGGCGGCGGCTGCTCCCCCATCCTCGGCGAGCGCAGCGCAGGCCTCGTCGACGCCCGGGATGAGCTTGTCCATGGGGAGGCGCACGCCGATCAGGCCGGTGGAGCAGACGGCGACGTTGTCGATGATGAGGCCGAGGTTGCTGGCGACGCGGGCCGCGGTGGTGGCCGAGTCCTTGTAGCCCTCGGGCCCTGTGCAGGCGTTGGCGCCGCCGGAGTTGAGGACGACTGCCTGCAGTTGGCCGTCGGCGACGGCGTGGCGCGACCACTTCACCGGCGCCGCGAAGACGCGGTTGGTGGTGAAGACCGAGGCGGCGGCCATGGAGGGGCCGAGGTTGTGGACGACGGCGACGTCCGGCTTGCCGGAGGCCTTGAGGCCCGCGGTGACGCCGGCGGCGGCGAAGCCCTTCGGGAGGGTGACGCTCACGGTGCGACTCCTACTGCGCTCAGGCCGGCGGCCTCGGGGAGGCCGAGGGCCAGGTTCATGGACTGGACGGCGCCGCCGGCGGTGCCCTTGGTGAGGTTGTCGATGGCCGAGATGGCGATCAGCCGACCGGCGGCCTCGTCGATGACGACCTGCACCGCGACCCGGTTGGAGCCCGCGACGGCGGAGGTCTGGGGCCACACCCCTTCGGGGAGGAGGTCGACGAAGGGCTCGGCGTCGTACTGGTCCGCGTAGGCCGCACGCGCCTCGGCGGTGGTCACGCCGTCGGTGACGGGCGCGGAGCAGGTGGCGAGGATGCCGCGCGGCATGGGTGCCAGCAGCGGGGTGAACGACACGGTGACCTGCTGGTCCGTGACGGCGGAGAGGTTCTGCACGATCTCCGGGGTGTGGCGGTGCATGCCGCCCACGCCGTAGGGGCTCATGTTGCCCATGGCTTCGGAGCCGAGCAGGTGCGGCTTGAGGGACTTGCCCGCGCCGGACAGCCCGGAGGCGGCGACGATCGAGACCTGCGTGACGTCGATGAGCCCGGCCGCGACGGCGGGCAGGAGCGCGAGCGTGGTGGCCGTCGGGTAGCAGCC
>DURG01000388.1 GCA_012837465.1 Propionibacterium sp.
CCCGAGAAGCCCGGCGACGACGACAAGCCCGAAGGGCCCGGCAAGCCCGGTGACGACGACAAGGGCAAGGACAAGCCCGGCAAGCCCGGCCTTCCCAAGACCGGCCGCTGATCTGATTCAGCCCTGAAAGAGCCCCGGCATCAGCCGGGGCTCTTTCCTTTCCGTCAGCCGGGCGCGATAGCGTCGGGCGCATGACTGAGACCCGACGCAGCACGCCCCTCGACGAGATCGCCGACGACTTCGTCGACACCTTGGCGAAGCTCTCCCCCACTGCCGCGACGAACTGGGGCATCCCCGGTTCTGACCACCTCCTCGACGACTACTCCCCCGCCGGCTGGGGCGCCCAGGCCGACGCCATCCGGGACGTGCTCGCGAAGGTACGCACGACGGAGCCGCAGGACGAGATCGACGAGGTGACCGCCGCAGCCATGCAGGAGCGGCTGGGCCTGGAGCTCGAACTGCACGACGCCGGCGAGAACCACGCCTCGCTCAACAACCTCGCCTCCCCCCTGCAAGGCATCCGCGACATCTTCGACCTCATGCCCACCGACACCCTCGAGCAGTGGGAGACCATCGACGAGCGCATGTCCAACGTGCCCGTCGCTGTCGAGGGCTACATCGAGTCGCTACGCCATGCCGCCGCAAACGCGGACGGGCCGTTCCCGGCCATTCGCCAGATCGAGATCGGCATCGCCCAAGCAGAGAAGCTGGCCGAGCCGGGCTCGTTCTGGACCACCTTCGCCGAATCCGCCCGAGTGCCCGACGCCACGTCGGCCTCCCTCTCCCGCAGCGCAGACGCCGCCCGCGAGGCGTACGGCCGCCTCGCCGAGGCCCTGAGGGAACTGGCTCCGCGCGCCCCGGAGGACGACGCCGTGGGCCGCGAGCGCTACGAGCGCTTCTCCCGCTACTTCCTCGGCGCCCGCATCGACCTCGACGAGACCTACGAATGGGGTCGCGAGGAGCTGCGCCGCATCATCGCGGAGCAGGAGAACACGGCGCTGCAGCTGTACGGCGAGGGCACGTCGCCCGAGGAGGCCATGCGCCGCCTCGACGACGACGTCAACCGCCAACTCGACGGCGTGGACGCCCTCCAGCGCTGGATGCAGGAGACCTCGGACCAGGCCGTCGCCGAACTCGCTGACGTCCACTTCGACATCCCTGGCCCTGTGCGCGAACTCGAGTGCATGATCGCTCCCAGCCAGACCGGCGCGATCTACTACACCGCGCCATCGTCCGACTTCGCACGCCCGGGCCGCATGTGGTGGTCTGTGCCGGCGGGAGTCACGCAGTTCGGCACGTGGCGGGAGAAGACCACCGTGTACCACGAGGGCGTGCCGGGCCACCACCTGCAGCTCGCCCAGACGATCTACCGCTCGGAGCTGCTGAACAAGTGGCGGCGCCTTGCGTGCTGGGTCTCCGGCCACGGCGAGGGCTGGGCCCTGTACGCCGAGCGTCTCATGGCAGACCTCGGCTATCTGGACGACCCCGGTGACCGCATGGGAATGCTCGACGCCCAACGCATGCGCGCGGCCCGCGTCGTGATGGACATCGGCGTACACCTCGGCAAGGAAGCCCCCGAGGAGCTCGGCGGTGGCACCTGGGACGAGCCGAAGGCTTGGGACTTCATCCGGGCCAACGTGAACATGGCCGAGGAGTTCCTGCGCTTCGAACTGGACCGCTACCTCGGTTGGCCGGGCCAGGCCCCGTCGTACAAGGTCGGCCAGCGGCTCTGGGAACAGGCACGCGACGAGGCCGCCGCGAGCGCCGGGGAGTCCTTCGACATCAAGGCCTTCCACCGTCAGGCCCTCGACCTCGGCTCGGTGGGCCTCGACACCCTCCGTGAGGCGCTGATCAAGTAGGCCCGGCCCCGGATTCGGGCCCGCTCGCTTGCCAGTGCTGGTTCGGCCGCCGCGTCTGGCGTGTTGGCCACCCCTGATCGGCACGTCTGGCGTGTTGGCCACACCCTGATCGCCACGTCTGCCGTGTTGGCCACCCCTGATCGGCCGCATGCGGACGTCGAAGCGCGCGAGTTTCGTGGTACTGGCTGTGGTGCAGCGCGTCTCGCGTCGGTAAGGGATTGAGCTCGCGCGCTTCGTCGTCCGGCTGCGCCCAGATTCTTCGGCGTTGTTGGTGGCTTGGTCCGCTGCTGTGGTTGGTCGGGTGCGTGGCTGTCCGCCCAGAAGCTGGGGCGCGGGATCACTGCCGGCACGTCCGAAGTGTGGTCTCCTGCGCCGAGCTTCAGGGCTGGGCTCCAGTTGTGGTCACCGAATGATTGAAGCCGGGCCCGGGGAGAACCTCCGGGTTCAACAGGTAGACACGCTGCGGCGTCCCTTCGACGTCTCGCAGTCCTCGCAAGCTCGGACGCGACACGCTCAGGGACCAGCGTTGCGTGGCGGCCAGACGTCGGGTTGGCTAGGGGACATGACGCGACTCGGATTCCACGCCTCCCACGAGCAGATCTCCCCCGGGCAACTGCTGCTCGACGTGCAGCACGCGGAGCAGGCCGGCTTCGACATGGCGATGTGCTCGGACCACCTCGTGCCGTGGTCGACGGCTCAGGGCCACTCGGGCTACACGTGGAGCTGGCTGGGCGCAGCGCTCGCGAAGACTGACCTCACGTTCGGGTGCGTCAGCGCGCCGGGCCAGCGGTACCACCCCGCCATCATGGCGCAGAAGATCGGCACCCTCGCCCAGATGTTCCCCGGCCGCTTCTGGACGGCGCTGGGTAGCGGCGAGGCGATGAACGAGGCCGTCACCGGCGACGCCTGGCCGCGCAAGGAGGTCCGCGAGCAGCGCCTCGACGAATGCGCCGACATCATCCGCCGCCTCCTGCAGGGTGAGGAGGTCTCCCACGACGGCACGGTCACCGTGAAGGAGGCCCGCGTCTGGGACCTGCCCGACGAGGTGCCGATGCTCATCGGCCCCGCCGTCTGCGCCGAATCCGCCGCTCGGATCGCCAAGTGGGCCGACGGCCTCATCACCGTCAATCAGGACCACGACTCCCTGCGCAAGGTGATCGACGCCTACCGCGGCGCCGGCGGCCGCGGGAAGCTCTCCCTCCAGATCCACCTGAGCTGGGCGCCCACCATGGCCGAGGCCGAACGGATCGCGCACGAGCAGTGGGCGGGCAACGCTGTCGGCGCACCCCTGACGTGGGACATCGCCACCGTCGAGGGCTTCGACGCGGCCGCGGCCCACGTCACCCTCGACACCATCCGCGACGCGGTGCGGATCTCCGACAGCCTGGACCAGCACGTCGAGTGGTTGCGGGAGTACGCGGAGCTCGGATTCGACGACCTCTACCTGCACTTCGTGGGCCAGGACCAAGCCCCCTTCATCGACGCTTTTGGGGCGGGGGCCTTGTCTCTGGCCCGATGACCGGGTCAGATGGAGGCATGAAGATCACCGATACGAGCGACCTGTGGTGGAAGAGCGCAGTGATCTACTGCCTCGACATCGAGACCTACCTGGACCACAACGGAGACGGGGTGGGAGACCTGGCGGGCCTCGCGCACCGCATCGACTACCTCGCCGAGTTGGGCGTCAACACGCTGTGGCTGATGCCGTTCTACCCCAGCCCTGACCGGGACGACGGCTACGACATCAAGGACTTCTACGGCGTCGACCCCCGCCTGGGCAACCACGGCGAACTCGTCGAGGTGATCCGCACGGCGCACAGCCGCGGCATCCGCGTGATCGCGGACCTGATCATCAACCACACCTCCGACCAGCACCCGTGGTTCGTGGCATCGCGTCGGAGCACCACCAACGAGTTCCGCGACTACTACATCTGGCGCGACACCGATCCGGGCGACACCTCCGACGAAGTCGTCTTCCCCGGCGAGGAGGACTCGATCTGGACGAAGGACGACCGAACCGGCGAGTGGTACCTGCACCACTTCTACAAGCACCAGCCTGACCTCAACCTCGCCAACCCGAAGGTGATGGATGAGCTGCTGCGCACCGTCGGCTTCTGGCTGGAGCTGGGCATCGACGGGTTCCGCGTCGACGCCGTGCCGTTCCTGATGCAGAACCAGGAGAACACCGGCACCACCACCGAGTACGTCGACCCGCACGAGGTGCTGCGCCAGATCCGCGACTTCCTGTCGCGCCGCAAGGGCGACGCCATGCTGCTCGGCGAGGTCAACGTGCCGCACAAGCAGCAGTTGGAGTTCTTCGGCGGCAAGAACGCCGACCAGTTGCACATGATGTTCGACTTCATCGGCATGCAGGCCACGTACCTCGCGTTCGCGCGCGAAGACCCGAAGCCGCTCATCAAGGCCATCAAGGACCGCCCGGAGATCCACCGCACCTGCCAGTGGGCCACGTTCCTGCGCAACCACGACGAGCTCACCCTCGACAAGCTGACCGACGCACAGCGCGAGGAGGTCTTCGAGGCGTTCGGCCCCGAGGAGGAGATGCAGGTCTACGACCGCGGCCTCAAGCGTCGCCTGCCACCCATGCTCGACGGCGACCCGCGTCGGGTCCGGATGGCGTACTCGCTGATGTTCTCGCTGCCCGGCTCACCCACGCTGTACTACGGCGAGGAGATCGGCATGGGCGAGGACCTCGCCGCCGACGGCCGCATGTCGGTGCGCACCCCCATGCAGTGGAGCAGCGCGAAGAACGGCGGCTTCTCCGACGCGATCCCCAGCAAGCTCATCCAGCGCCCCGTACCCGACGGCTTCGGGCCCGAGCACGTCAATGTCGCGGACCAGCAACGCGACACGGATTCCCTGTGGTGGTTCATCCGCACGCTGATCGGCATCCGCCGCCGCCAGCCCGAGGTGGGCTGGGGTGAGTTCACCGTGCTGGAGCACGATGCGTCGTCGGTCATGGCCCACCAGATGTCGCTGGAGGGCTCGTCGATCATCGCGGTGCACAACTTCTCGGCCGATGCGGCGAACGTCACCGTGTCGGACGGCTTCGACGGCGACGCCGTCGTCGAGGACCTGCTGGACGGGCACTCGTTGGTGCCACACGACGGCACGCTCGAGGTCGCCCTCGACGGCTACGGATACCGCTGGTTCAGGGTCTCCTCAGCCCGGAAGTAAGGGCCCGGCTGTACCTGCGGTGGAGGCCGCGGCTTCGGCGGGGCGTTTACGCTGGGTGCCATGCATCCCCGGCGTGCCTTCCTCCTCGGCGCCGCGGCCCTTCCGCTGGCCGCGTGCGGCCGGATCATGCCCGACGTGCCGGACTTCGACCTCCCCGCACCCAGGTGCCGCACGCCCGAGGCGTTGACGTCGTTCAGCACGCTGGGGGGCGCCCCATTGCGCTACGAGGTCACCGGGACCGAGCAGGCCTTCGACGCCGACCCGCGCTTCGTCGAGAAGCTTGAGGCGTGGGCGGACGACTGGGTCACGGTCAGCGGCCTCGGCGCCCTGACGGCGGTCTCCACGTACGGCGCCCACGTCGACAAGTGCGGCTCCTGGCACGCGGCCGGACGCGCCTTCGACTTCGGCGTGCTCACCCACGCCGACGGCACCGAGGTGTCCTGCCGATTCGACACCTGGGGTGAGGACCCGACGCGGCTGGCCCTGTACTGGCGGCTCGCGGCGTCCCTGGCCAAGCACTTCAACTACACGCTGACGTACCGGTTCAACGAGCAGCACCACAACCACATCCACATCGACAACGGCGCCTCCGGGTACGAGCCGTTCGGGTTCGACGCCGGCTCGGGCACGCACGTGGCGCTGCTGCAGGGCATCGCGCGGTGGGTCTACGGCCTGGAGGTGCCCAGCGACCGTGGGCTCGGCGCCACGCTGGACGCCGCCCGGGAGATCCAGAAGGCCAACGGGATCACCGCGAGGCTGGCGACCACCGAGGGTTGGGGCGCCTTCCTCGACGCGGCCGCCGCTAGGCGCTGAGGGATCGGGCCCAGGCCCGCACGGCCTCGGGATCGAAGTGGTCCTGCGCGGGCTTGCGCATCGAGCGCATCAGCAGGCGCCGCAGGAACCCCACCCTGGCGGGCACGTAGCGCCCGGCGAACGACTCGCTGAAGGCGGCACCGGTGCGCTGCACCGCCGTCGCGTTGTACCCGAGGCCCTGCTCACGCGCGGCCGGGTCCAGTACGCAGAGGCAGGTGTTGAACACCGCCACCCCGCGGGCCTGCAACTCCTGCGCATGTGCCGCCACCCACGCCGTCGCCTCCGGGTACCAGGAGCCGGCGTGGATGCCGCTGCCGAGGATGACGAAGCCGGCGTCATCGACGGTGGGTTTGTCCTTGAGGTCCTCGACGCGCACGTCGTGGCCGGCGTCGCGGAGGGTCTCGGCTGCGGTGAGCGCGACGTCACGGGCCGAGGCGGTACGGGTGGCGTAGGCGATGAGAACCGGGGTCACGCTGTCACGATAGCCAGCGTGACCCCGGAACCCTGCGCGGGGTCAGTCGAAGATCGGCCCCACCGTGCGGGTGCGCTTGAGTTCGAAGAAGCCGGGGTAGGCGGTGACCTTGACGAAGCCGTCGAACAGGTCACCGGCCTCCTCGCCCTTCGGAGCGGGCGAGATGACGGGGCCGAACAGGCTCATGCCGTTGACGCGGATCACGGGGGTGCCCACCTCGTCGCCGACGGGGTCCATGCCCTCGTGGTGTGAGCGACGCAGGTCGTCGTCGACCGCATCGGTCTGCGCGACGTCGATGATGTCGGCATCGGCGCCCACCGCCTCGAGCGCCGCCTGCACGGTGCCGATGGAGATCTCCTCCTCGTTGGGGTGGAAGCGGGTGCCCAACTCGGTGTAGAACTCGGCGAGCTTGGCCGAGCCGTGACGCTGCTCCACGAGGAGCGCCGCACGGGCCGGCAGCCAGGCCTTGTCCATGAGCGCGCGGTAGTCGTCCGGGAGGTCGCGGCCGTCGTTGAGGACGGACAGGCTCATGACGTGGAAGGTGAGGTCGATGTCGCGGACCTTCTCGACCTCCAGCATCCAGCGGGAGGTCATCCAGGCCCAGGGGCAGGTGGGATCGAACCAGAAGTCAACGGGAGTGCTCATGGCCCCAATCTCACCACAATCCGGTCCTAGAGCGTGATCCGGGACGGTTCCTGAGCCGCGAGCTCTGCGAGCGGTCGAAGGACGGATGGGTTCTCAGTCGACGCCCTTGTCACTTCGGGGCCCTTCGACCGGGCGCGGGGCGCCCGGTTCAGGGAGCGTGCTTGGACGAAGGACGCGAGCGCCTCACGAAGGGCGGAGGAGCCAAGCACGTCAGGCACCAGTTGCTCAGCCGGCGAGCGCGTCAGCGGCTTCGACCTCCGCGCGGCCCGCGCTCTCCTCGGCCAGCTCGTCCTGGCCCTTGGAGCGGCGCACCAGCTTGTCGACGATGGCGGCGATCGCGCCGTCGCCGGTGACGTTGGTGGCGGTGCCGAAGGAGTCGATGGCGATGTAGGTGGCGATCATCAGGCCCACCTGGGCCTCGTTGAAGCCGAGCATCGACGACAGCAGGGCGACGGCCGTCATGATCGCGCCGCCGGGCACGCCGGGGGCGGCCACCATCATGATGCCGAGCATGAAGATGAACGCGACCATCAGGCCGGGCTGGATCTCGATGCCCGAAAGCATCATCACGGCCAGCGAGAAGCAGGTGATCTTGATCATCGAGCCGGCCAGGTGGATGGTGGCGCACAGCGGGACGGCGAACGCCGCGACGGGCTGGGAGACGCCGTTCTTGAGGGCTTGGCGCAGCGTGACCGGGATGGTGGCGGCCGACGACGAGGTACCCAGCGCGGTGGCGTAGGCCGGCAGCATGGTGGCGAGCATCGAGAAGGGGTTCTTGCCGACGAAGGCGCCGGCCACCACGAACTGCAGCACCAGCATGAGCCACGTGAGGATGAACACGAACACGACGACGCCCAGGAACGCCAGGATGACGGTGGCCACCTGGCCGCCCTGCGTCATGTTCAGGAAGATGCCGAAGATGTAGAGCGGCAGCAGCGGGATGATCACCTTGGCGATCACCCAGTTGACCAGGCTGCGCAGCTCACGGAAGCCGCGCAGCAGGCCGCCGCCGTCGATGGCGGTCAGCGCGATGCCGACGACGAAGGCCAGCACGACGGCGGTGGTGACGCCGAACAGGGGCGGGATGGGCAGTTCGAAGTAGGGGGTGAGCAGCGCCTCGTCCGGGTTGGTCAGGGAATCGGCGCCCTCGGGCAGCACGCGGGGCAGCACCAGCATGGAGGCGCCGTAGCCCATGAAGCCGCCGATGAGGGTGCTGAGGTAGGCGATGCCGGCGGTGATGGCCAGCCACTTGCCGGCACCGCGGCCGAGGTCCGCGATGGCCGGGGCGATGAGGCCGAGGATGATCAGCGGGATCGCGAAGCCCAGGAACTGACCGAAGAGCCCGTTGAAGGTGACGAAGATCCGCGTGGCCCAATCGGGCAGCACGGTGCCCAGCAGCACGCCCAGCACGATGGCCAGCACGATCTGGGGCAGCAGCCCGAAGGTGAACTTCCTCGGGGGCGCGGTTTGCTCAGCACTCATGGGAGAAAAGTACTGCCCGTCGGTGCCAGTGCCCGGGCCGCGGTGGGCTACGTGAGACGCCGCGCCGCGGACAACGCCTGACGCACGTAGCCCCCGCGGAACAGCACCACGTGCACCAGCAGCATGTGGAGTTGGTGGAGGCCCACGCGCTCGCGCCAGCCGTCGGCCAGCGGACTGACCTCGTGGTAGCCGGCGATGGTGGCCTCGAGGTGCGGGGAGCCGAACAGCGCCAACTCCGCGAGGTCGGTCTCGGCGTGGCCGCCGTTGGCGCACGGGTCGATGAGGGTGCCGACGGCGCCGTCGGCCGTGCGGGCCCACACGACGTTGCCGCCCCACAGGTCGCCGTGGATCCGGGCGACCTCCCCGCAGAGCGCCGGTTGCGGGTAGTCGAAGCGGCCGGAGGCGACGGCGTCGCAGGCCCGGTGGAGCAGCGCGGCGTCGTCCGGGTCGAGGAACCCGGCCTGGCGCACGTAGGGGCGCAGCCGGGCCTCGGCGTAGTACTCGCCGAAGCCGCCGA
>DURG01000389.1 GCA_012837465.1 Propionibacterium sp.
GAGGACACCTCCACGACGGGGGGCTCGGCCCTCACCGCTGTCGAGGCTGTGCGCGAGGCCGGGGGAGAGGTGGTCGCCGTCGCCGTGGTCGTCGACCGCGACACCGGCGCCGCGGAGCGGATTGCCGAGGCCGGCCTCGAGTATCGCTACGCCCTCGGCCTGACGGACCTGGGCCTCTGATGATCCACCGCGTCGCCTTCGGCGTGCTCGTCGACGGCGAACGCGTCCTGCTCTGCCACCGTCACCCCGCGCGTGCGCTCTTCCCCGATGTGTGGGACCTGCCCGGCGGGCACATCGAGGCTGACGAGACGCCGGCCGACACCCTCGCCCGCGAACTCGCCGAGGAACTGGGCGTGCGCGTCACGCGGAGTGCTCCGCTGCACACCACCGTCGACGTGCCCGGCGCCGAGACCCACGCGTTCGTGATCACCGGCTGGGAGGGCGAGCCCACCAACCTCGCGCCCGACGAGCACGACGACATCCGGTGGGTGACCCCGGCCGAGCTTGCCGAGTTGGACCTCGCCGTCCCCGAGGTCGCCACCCTCGCGGCCGAGGCCGTGGCTGCCGTCCGTGAGCAATTGGATGGGGTCACGGCGCGACACGCCGAGGAAAGTGCGACCCCGGGGCCATGAACCCATCCAATTGCTCGTCGTGGGACACCGCCCAGGGTTGGGGCCCTGCGGTACCGTGAACCCCGACGATAGGAGAACTTCGTGGACACTCTGCTGATCATTCTCGTCGTGCTGGTGGTCCTCGCCCTGGGCGTGGTCCTCTGGGGCGTCGGGGCCTACAACGGCTTCGTCAAGAGCCGTAACCTCATCCAGGAATCGTGGCGCCAGATCGACGTCGAGCTGAACCGCCGCTACGAGCTCATCCCCAACCTCGTGGAGACCGTCCGCGGCTATGCGGCGCACGAGCGCAACACCCTCGAGCAGATCACCGCGCTGCGCAACCAGGCCCGTTCGCTGGCCGGCCAGTCCGGCGGGCAGCCCACCGAGCAGCGCGCCGCCGTCGAGTCCGAGCTGACTCAGGCCGTGCACAACCTGCTCGTTTCGGTGGAGGCGTACCCGGATCTCAAGTCGAACCAGAACTTCATGCAGCTCCAGCGCGAGCTGACCGACACCGAGGACCGCATTGCGGCAGCCCGTCGCTTCTACAACGCCAACGTGCGTGACTACAACACGCGCATCGAGTCGGTGCCCAGCAACATCATCGCCGGTTTCGCGAAGTTCGAGAAGGCCACCTACTTCGAGGTCAACGACCCCATGGTGCGCCAGGCCCCCGACGTGAACTTCGGCGAGATCTCGCAGCGCCCCACTGCGGCGCCGGAGCAGCCTCAGCTCGGGCAGCAGCAGGCCCAGCAGCCCGTGCAACCGCCGCAGCAGCAGATCCAGCAGCCGCAGCAGCAGCCCGCCGAGCGCCCGCCGTTCGAGAACTGACCCCTCGCGGACCAATCCCCAGCAACGCCCCATCGTCGCCCGACGGTGGGGCGCTGCCGTTTTGGACGTCGCGCAAATCTAGATTTGGGAGGGCGGACGGGCGCGAATCTAGATTTGGGAGGGCGGACGAGCGCAGATCTAGATTTGGGCGACACCGCAGCACCGCGACACGCCGTCTGACTAGGGCGAATCCACGGATCCCCGGCATGTAGTTGAAGTCTCAACCAAGGACTGTTAGAGTTTCAACTACCAACAGGGAAACAACCACCGAAGGAACTCGCATGAACCTCACCGATCTCAACGGCACCTACGTCCTCGACCCCACCCACACCACCTTCTCCTTCGTGACCCGCCACGCGATGGTCACCAAGGTCCGCGGCTCCTTCGAGCAGTTCGAGGGCCAGGCCGTCATCGACGGCGCCAACCCGGCCAACACGAACCTCGAGGTCACCATCGACGCCGCGTCGGTCAACACCCGCAACGCCGACCGCGACGGCCACATCCGCTCGGCCGACTTCTTCGACGTGGAGAACTACCCCACCTGGACCTTCAAGGGCACCGACTTCGCCATCAAGGGCGACACCGTTGAGGTGACCGGCGACCTGACCATCAAGGACGTCACCAAGTCCATCACCATCCCCATGGAGTACCAGGGCGCCGCCAAGGATCCCTTCGGCAACAACCGCGTGGGCTTCGAGGGTGCCACCCAGATCAACCGCTCCGATTTCGGCCTGACCTGGAACGCAGCCCTCGAGACCGGCGGCTTCCTCGTCTCCGACAAGATCACCATCGAGGTCGAGGTCTCGGCCATCGAGCAGGCCTGATCTCCCACCACTTGCCCAGTAGCAACAACGCCCCGGCATGTGCCGGGGCGTTGTTCGTTGCGTGGTTGGCTCAGCCACCGGCCCCGGGCAGATCCTGATGGTCGGGATGCTTGTCGATCCCGCCGCCCTCCTCCTCCGTGCGCATGGTTGAGGCGCCTGACATACTGGTGCGCATGCCATGCAACGACACTTCGGAGGGCTCTCAACGTCTGCCTCAGCGAGGTAAACCCCGATGACCCCTGTTGTCTCCCTGCTCGTCGGCATCGTGGTCGTGTTCCTGATCACCGTCGCCACTGGATACTTCGTCGCCCAGGAGTTCGCCTACGTCGCAGTAGACCGCTCCAAACTGGGCAGCCGCGCCAGCTCAGGTGATGAGCGCGCCGCCAAGACCCTCGACATCACCCGCCGCACCTCCTTCATGCTGTCCGGCGCCCAACTCGGCATCACCGTCACCGGCCTGCTGGTCGGCTACGTGGCCGAACCGCTCATCGGCCAGGCCATCGGCTCGATGCTCGACGGCGGGGCGCGCACCGCGGTGAGCGTGGCCATCGGCGGCATCGTCGCGATCGCCTTCTCCACGTTCGTGCAGATGCTCTTCGGCGAGCTGTTCCCCAAGAACTACGCCATCGCCCGCTCGGGCCCCGTCGCCGATGCGCTCACCCCGTCGACGCGCATCTACCTGGCGATCTTCGGTCCCGTCATCTGGGTCTTCGACAAGGCTGCCGAACTCCTGCTCCGCGCGCTGAAGATCGAGCCCGTGCACGACGTCGAGTCGGCCGCGTCGGCCACCGACCTCGAGCGCGTGGTCGCCGCCTCCCGCGACTCGGGCACGCTGTCGCCCGAGCTGGCCCAGGTGATCGACCGGATCATCGACTTTCCCCGCCGCGACCTGGAACACGCCATGGTGCCGCGCGTCCACGTCGACGCCGTGCGCGACGAGGCCACCATCGGCGACGTCCGCAGCCTCATGGCTGCGGGCCACACCCGCTACCCGGTGGTCGACGAGGCGGACTACGTCATTGGCGTCGTGCACCTCGAGGACGTGCTCAACACTTCCCTCGACATGGATGCCTCCGTGCAGCGCATCGCCCGCGACCCCTTCCGCCTGCCCGACATCACCAAGCTGCCGGACGCGGAGAACCAGCTCCGCGCGGCGAACGAGCAGATGGCCTGCGTCATCGACGAGTTCGGCTCCTTCGTGGGAGTCGTCACGCTCGAGGACCTCGCCGAGGAGGTCATCGGCGAACTGACCGACGAGCACGACCCCGACAATCCCGATTATCTCCCGCAGGCCGATGACGGCGTGTGGGTCATGCCCGGCGACGTGCACGTCGACGAGGTGGAGCGAGCCATCGGGCTCAAGCTGCCGCACGGCGACTTCGAGACGGTCTCCGGCCTCGTCATCAACACCCTGGGCGACCTCCCCGACGAGGGCGCGGTCGTCAACCTGGTCCTCGAGCCGACGGCGGCGCAACGCGCCATCGACCCCGAGACCCCGTCGCAGCGGGTCCGGATCGAGGTGCTCACCGTCGAGCGACACGTCCCGGCACGCGTCCGGATCACGCTGCCCGAGTTCGAGGAGGACTACGCATGATCCCCCTCGAATCCGGCATGAACGGTTGGGTCGTCCTCATCTGGACGGTCGCCCTGATCACGTTGAGCGCCTTCTTCGTGGCCGTCGAGTTCGCACTCATGGCCGCCAAACAGCACCGCCTGGACGAGCGGGCGGGCTCCGCCGCCGGCCGGGCCGCCATCAAGAGCTCGCACGAGCTCACCCTGGTGTTGGCGGGCTCCCAACTCGGCATCACGGTGTGCACCCTCGCGCTCGGCGCCATCACCAAGCCAGCCGTCCACCACGCACTGACCCCCATCCTGGAGCTGACCGGGCTGCCGACGGCGGTCGCCGACGTGGCCGCGTTCATCCTCGCGTTGATCATCGTCACCTTCCTCCACCTCGTCGTGGGGGAGATGGCGCCGAAATCCTGGGCCATCGCGCACCCGGAGGACTCCTCGGTGCTGCTGGCCATTCCGATGCGGGCGTTCATGTTGGTCATGCGCCCCGTCCTCAAGGCCATGAATGCCATGGCCAACTGGCTGGTGCGCAAGGCCGGCGCCACGCCGGTCGACGGCCTCACGGCAACGCAGGACGTGGCCGGGCTGCGGCACCTGGTGGAGCACTCGGCCGAGGTGGGCACGCTCGAGGCCAACTATGGCCAGTCCCTCACGTCGGTGCTCACGCTGCGCGAGCGGCAGGTCCGCGAACTCCTCCCGGAAGTGCAGGACCTCGCCGCCGTCCCGGTCGATGGCACACTCGCTGACGTCCAGGCCGTCACTCGTGAGCACGGGCACATGCGCGTGCTCGTGCGCGACGGCGGGACCACCGTCGGCGTCGTCCACGTCCGCGACACCCTCGACGAGCCGGATCTCTCCCGCGCCGCGATGGACCTGGCCCGCCCGCCCGTCCTGCTCCCGGCCGACACTGGGCTGGCCACGGCGCTCAACCAACTGCGCCAGGCCCGCACGCAGATCGCGGTGGTCACCGACGCGGACACCGAGCTCGGCGTCATCACGCTCAGCGACGTGCTCCCCGGCCTGATGCCCACGGCGATCATCGATGCCGCCTCAGCCACATGATCGAGGACCCCACCGCACCGACGGTCGGCGTCGGGCCACACCCCGAACCGTGGCCCGACGACGGGCGCCTCGACCCAGAGTTACTGCGCGAAGGTGACCGCCGCAACGTCATCGACCGCTACCGCTACTGGCGCCTCGAGGCGATCGTGGCCGACCTCGATCGCACCCGCACCCGCCTCCACGTCGCCATCCAGAACTGGGAGCACGACTTCAACATCGGCTCCATCGTGCGCACCGCCAACGCGTTCAACGTGGCCGCGGTGCACATCGTGGGGAAGCGACGGTGGAACCGCCGCGGCGCGATGGTCACCGACCGCTACCTCCACGTCCACCACCACGACGATGAGGCCGCGCTCTTCGCGTACCTCGCGGAGCATGGGGTCACGCCCATCGGGGTCGACAACCTGCCCGGCTCCGTACCCCTCGAGGAGACGGTGCTGCCGGGGGACTGCTGCCTGGTCTTCGGCTCCGAGGGGCCGGGCCTGACCGATGCGATGGTCGCGGGCTGCGAGCGGCTCGTCGCGATCACGCAGGAGGGCTCCACCCGCTCCATGAACGCCGGGGCCGCGGCGGCCATCGCGATGTACCACTGGCGGCTGCACCACGACGTTGGTTGAGCCCGCGAGTTCTACGAGCGGTGTCGAAACCCGGTGAGTTTGCAGTCAAGGTTGATGGGAAGCTCACCGGGTTTCGACACGGTCGCGCCGCTCGTTCCTCGCGGGCGACCGGCTCAACCAGCGTTGCTGTTTCGACAGGCTGAGCTGCTTGTTCCTCGCGGGTGACCGGCTCAACC
>DURG01000390.1 GCA_012837465.1 Propionibacterium sp.
CACGCACCTGCCGATCAGCGACGTGGCCGACGGCGATGCGTTCACCCGTGCCCAACTCGAGACCTTCGACGCCTCGGTCGCCGCCATCGAGGCAGCCGTCGGGCCCGTGGAATGGGTGCACGCCGCCAACTCCGGCGCGGTGCTGGGCCACGACCTCGGCCGCAGCACGCTGGTGCGGCCCGGGATCATGGTCTACGGCTCCTACCCCGACGCAGGGACCGAGCACACCCGGCCCCTGCGCGACGTCGGCACCTGGACGTCGCGGGTCAGCTTCGTCAAGCGCGTCTCGGCGGGGGAGTCGGTCGGCTACGGCCGCACCTGGACGGCCCCGCGCGACACCTGGGTGGCCACCGTCGCCATCGGCTACGGCGACGGCTACTCGCGGCTGCTGTCCTCCCGCGGCCGGATGCTGATCGGCGGGCGCTCGTACCCCGTCATCGGCCGGGTCTGCATGGACCAGACGATGCTCGACCTCGGCCCCGACCGACCCGACGTGCAGGTGGGCGACGAGGTGGTGCTGATGGGCGCCAGCGGCGACGAGCGGATCGGC
This sequence comes from Propionibacterium sp., assembly GCA_012837465.1. Taxonomy (GTDB): domain Bacteria; phylum Actinomycetota; class Actinomycetes; order Propionibacteriales; family Propionibacteriaceae; genus Arachnia. The sequence continues at coordinate 551 of DURG01000390.1, forward strand.
GTGGAGGAACTCGCAGGCCTCATGGGCACGATCACCTACGAGGTGACCTGCCTCATCGGCGCCCGCGTCCCGCGCACCTACGTGACTGGCTGACACGTCGGGTCCCGAGTGCCGCGCGGCTGCTTGGATGAGCACCGCGATGCTGATCCGCGCGGTGTATCGAGGGACACCAAGCCTAAAGTTTCGCAGCGTGGCAAAATGGGCCCATGGAAATGCGACGCATGGAACGGTTGGGCATCGACACCTCGGTCATCGGCATGGGCTGCTGGCAGATCGGCAGCGATTGGGGTGAGGTTGCCGAAGAGAAGGCCATGGACACCCTGCGCGTCGCGGCGGACGCGGGCGTGACCTTCTTCGACACCGCGGACGTCTATGGCGACGGACGCAGCGAGAAGCTCGTCGGCAAGTTCCGCAAGGAGCGGGGCGGCGACATCTTCGTCGCCACCAAGATGGGCCGCCGGGCGAACCCGCACGTCGCCGCCGAGTACAACGGCGACAACTTCCGAGCCTGGAACGATCGCAGCCGCGAGAACCTCGGCATGGACACCCTCGACCTCGTGCAACTCCACTGCCCGCCCACTGAGGTGTTCACCACGCAGGCCACCTATGACACCCTCGACGAGATGGTCGACGAGGGCCGCTTCCGCGCCTATGGCGTGAGCGTCGAGCGCGTGGAGGAGGCCCTTGCCGCCATCGAGCGACCCAACGTCGCCAGCGTGCAGATCATCCTCAACGCCTTCCGCCTCAAGCCGCTCGAAGAGGTGCTGCCCGCCGCCGTCGAGGCTGGCGTCGGCATCATCGCCCGCGTACCGCTGGCCAGCGGACTGCTTTCGGGTCGCTACGACAAGGACACCGAGTTCGACCCCAGCGACCACCGCTCGTTCAACCGCCACGGCGAGGCCTTCGACAAGGGCGAGACCTTCTCCGGCGTGCCCTACGACGTCGGCATCGAGGCGGCGCGGGAGTTCTCGTCGATCGCGCCCGACGGCGTGACCCCGGCCCAGTTCGCGCTGCGCTGGATCGTCGACACCCCCGGCGTGAGCGTCGTCATCCCCGGCGCGCGCAACCCCGAGCAGGCGCGCGGCAACGCGGCGGCCGGTTCGATTGCGGCGACGACGGCGGAGCAGCGCGACGCGGTCGCCAAGCTCTACGACGAGCGCATCCGGGAGCACGTGCACGCCAACTGGTGATGCGCAGGGCGCCCGGCTCAGGAACTGGTCGTCTGGACCGTGCCCTGGCCGAGCTTCGGGCGGCGGCTGGGTAACTCGTCGAGCGCGTGCATCGCGATCGTCCGGGTGGCCCAACCGTCGACGGCGAGGCCGACGCCACCACCGACGAACGGGATGCGCTTGCCCACCCACACGCCGAGGCGCTTGCCGGTGACCTGGTTCATCGCCCGGTCGAGCAGCGCCTTGGAGACCTGCCCGTCGAGGTTCTTGTCGAACACCGGCGCCGTCGCGACCATCGCGGGCGACGACGGCAGCACGCCCTTCTTCAGCAGGTCGGCGTTGCCGCCGGGGCCGAGCATGATCATGAGGATGGCGGTGCGCACCCGCGGGTCGTCGAGTTCATAGCCGCGCAGATGCGCGATGCCCGCGACGAGGCGGGCCTGGAGGAACGCGGAGGCGGCGAGGTTGGCGGGGATGGTCACCAGCGACACCAGGAACCCGCCCCAGTTCGTCGCGAAGCCCTGCCCGCCGGCCATCGCGATGTGCGAGGTGATCATCGAGCGGATCGCGGCCTCCGCGTCGTTGTGCCTGACGAGGAGCTGTTTCGCCGCGTGCTTCGCGCCGGGCAGCTTGCCCTTGCCACGGATGGCGAGGTCGAGGACCTCGTGGAAAACGTCTGCCGTAAGACCTTCGGCGACAGCGACGGCGTCACTTTGCTGCATCATGAAAGCCTCCTCACCCATTCAGCTTGCCACGCGGCACCCAGCAGGTCGAGGGTCAGTCGTGCATCTCAGGGCCGAACCGGGGTGACTCCTGACCACGGTGCATCCGGCGGAACGTCTGGGCGACCTGCAAGACTGGGGGGATGCTGGGCGTGACGTTCGGCCGGCCCGACCAGTGGCCGAGCCAGGATCTCATCGGGTGGTCCGAGGAGTTCAGCCCTGCCCTCGCGCTCGAGGCCTACCGCTGCGGTGTGTTCCCCATGCCGCTCAACCCGGGGGATCCGGAGATGGGTTGGTGGTCGCCCATGAAGCGCGGCATCCTCCCCGTCGAGGGCCTGCACGTCACCCGCTCGCTGCGCAGGAGCGCCAAGCGCTACGTCACCACCGTCGACACGGATCCCGACGCAGTGCTCGCCCGTTGCGCGGATCCGTCGCGGCCCTTCGGCTGGATCAGCGAGCGGATCGTCGCCGCCTACCGCCAACTCCACGACGCCGGGTGGGTGCACACCGTCGAGGTCTGGACCCCTGAAGGCGACCTCGTGGGCGGGCTCTACGGCGTCCACGTCGGAGGTTTGTTCGCCGGCGAATCCATGTTCCACGACCCCGAACGCGGCCGCGACGCCTCCAAGGTCGCCCTCATGCGGCTGATCACCCAACTGAGGCCCGTCGGCGTCGGCCTCCTTGACGTGCAGTGGCTCACCGAGCACCTCGGCAGCCTCGGCGCCTATGAGGTGCCGCGCGAGGAGTACCTGCGCAAGCTCACCGCCGCCCTGGCCTACCCGGATCTGGAGTGGATGGACCTCGGCCCGAGAACGGGCGAGGAGTTGTTGCAGCGCTACGCCGACGGCGCCCACGCCGGCATCCGCCTGAGAGGAGAGCACCGTGCCTGAACTACCCGAGGTCGCCGCAGTCGCCGCCGCACTCCATGACAAGACGCAGGGCCGGGTCATCGCCGAGGGCCACCTCGTCAGCTTCGCAGCCCTCAAGACCTTCAGGATCGGCCTCGACGCGCTGGCCGGGCTCGAGGTCGGGTCCGTGACGCGCCACGGCAAGTTCATCGACCTCGACGCGCAGGGCGTCCACCTCATCTTCCACCTCGCCCGCGCGGGCTGGGTGCAGTGGCACGACGAGGCCCCCGCGGTGCCTGCGCGCCGCGGTAAGTCCGGCTTGGCCCTGCGCATCGTGCTCGACGACGGCTCCGGCTTCAGCCTCACCGAGGCCGGCACCCAGAAGGGCCTGGCGGTCCACGTGGTGGAGGACCCTGCGGAAGTGCCCGGCATCGCCGCGCTGGGGCCGGACCCGCTCGCCGAGGAGTTCACCGCGGCGGACTTCCGGGCGGTGCTGGCCAAGGCCGGCCGCTCGCAGGTGAAGGGCGTGCTGCGGGATCAGAAGATCCTCGCCGGCATCGGCAACGCCTACTCCGACGAGATCCTGCACGCCGCGAAGTTGAGCCCGTTCAAGCCCGCCAACTCGCTGTCCGACGAGGAGGCCGACGCGCTCTTCGGTCACGTGCGAGAGGTGTTGAGCGGTGCGGTGGACGCCGCGGTCGGCACGCCGATCGCCGAGCTCAAGGACGCCAAGCGCGCGGGCATGCGCGTGCACGGCCGGACGGGGGAGGAGTGCGAGGTGTGCGGGGCGACGATCGCCGAGGTCTCGTTCGCAGATTCGTCGCTGCAGTATTGTTCCGGGTGTCAGACCGGCGGCAAGCCGCTGGCAGACCGACGCATGTCGAGATTGCTGAAGTGAGGACCATGCTGGAACACGCCATCTGGTGGCACGTCTACCCCCTGGGCGCCACGGGTGCCCCCATCCGCACCGAGCACGGCGAACCCACGCCCCGGCTCCGCAGGCTCGACGCGTGGCTGGACTACGCCGTCGAACTCGGCTGCAACGGCCTGCTGCTCGGCCCCATCTTCCAGTCGGCCTCCCACGGATACGACACCCTCGACCACTACCGCCTCGACGCCCGGCTCGGCGGGGACGAGGACTTCGACCACTTCATCTCCGAGGCCCACGCCCGCGGCCTCCACGTGACGCTCGACGGCGTGTTCAACCACGTCTCGCGCCACCACCACATCGTCGCCGAGCGCCCCGAGCTCATCCGCTGGGACGGCGACCAGCCCCGTGCCTGGGAGGGCCACGGCGACCTCGTCGAGCTCGACCACGACAACCCCGAGGTGCTCGACTTCGTCGTCGACATCATGGCCCACTGGCTGCGCCGCGGCATCGCCGGCTGGCGCCTCGACGTCGCCTACGCCGTGCCCACCTGGTTCTGGCGCGCTGCCGCCGAGCGGGTGCGCGCCGAGTTCCCGAACGCGCTGTTCCTCGGCGAGGTCATCCACGGCGACTACCCGCGCTTCATCGAGGAATCCGCCCTCGACTCCGTCACCCAGTACGAACTGTGGAAGGGCATCTGGAGCTCCTTCGCCGACGTCAACGGCTGGGAACTCGCCCACGCCATCGAGCGTCACCTCTCCTTCGTGGAGCGGTTCATCCCCAACACGTTCCTCGGCAACCACGACGTGACGCGCTTCGCGACCAAGGTGCCGCAGGCCGTCGCCGTCGCGCCGTACCTGCTGATGACGCTGCCGGGCGCGCCCAGCATCTACTACGGCGACGAGCAGGGCTTCACCGGCACCAAGACCGAGGCCTGGCACGGCGACGACGAGATCCGCCCCGCACTACCGGATTCGCCGGCGGAGCTCTCGACGCTCGGCGCCGAGGTGCTGCGCCACCACCAGGCCGCCGTCGCGCTGCGCCGCCGCCATCCGTGGCTGGTGCGCGCCGCCGTCGAGGTCCTGGACAGGTCCAACGAGGCCATCACCTACCGCGCCCACGACGGCGGTCGTGAGCTGCGCGTCGAGCTCAACCTCGAGTCGCCGTCCGTCGTGATCACCGGCGAGGGCGAGCACATCACGGCGTGATGGATACCGTGGCGGCATGGGAAAGCGCGAGAAGGTCGAATCGACCGCAGCCGAAGTAGAGCGCCATCCGGCAGCCGTGCTGGCCGCCTCCGTGGGGCAGGTGGTCAACGGGATCGTGCACATCATCATCGGCCTGATCGCCATCGGGGTCGCCCGGGGCGCCGGGGGGAGCGCCGACCAGGGCGGCGCCATGCG
>DURG01000391.1 GCA_012837465.1 Propionibacterium sp.
CGGGAGGATCATCCTCCCGCCCCGCCTCCGTGTGTGGATCAGGCTTCGACCGCGATGTGCTGCGGCGTCTCCTCGATCTGGATGTCGGCCAGCGATTCGTTGATCCGCATGTTGTAGAACGAGCGGTACACGAAGTACAGGGCCACGACGAAGAACACGGCCGCCAGGATGGTGGTGATGACGCCGCCACCCTGGGCGTTGAGTGCCACGGCCAGCTCGACGGCCAGCAGGCCGAAGAGCGTCGTGAACTTGATCACCGGGTTCAGGGCCACCGACGAGGTGTCCTTGTAGGGGTCGCCGACGGTGTCGCCCACGATGGTGGCATCGTGCAGCGGGGTGCCCTTGGCGTTGAGGTCCACCTCGACCAGCTTCTTGGCGTTGTCCCAGGCACCGCCCGCGTTGGCCATGAAGATGGCCTGGTACAGGCCGAACAGGGCCATCGAGATCAGGTAGCCGATGAAGAAGAACGGCTCCAGGAATGCGAAGGCCAAGGTGGCGAAGAACACGCCGAGGAAGATGTTGAACATGCCCTTCTGCGCGTACTGGGTGCAGATCTGGACCACCTTCGCCGAGTCCTTGTCGCTGGCGCGGGTGTTGGTGCCGTCGAGCTGGATGTTGGCACCGATGTACTCCACCGCGCGGTAGGCGCCGGTGGTGACCGCCTGGATGGAGGCGCCGGTGAACCAGTAGATGACGGCGCCGCCGACGAGCAGGCCCAGCAGGAACGGGGCGTGCAGCAGCGACAGGTTGGCGATGGCCTCGGCGTTCTCCAGGCCGTCGGTCAGGCCCATCATGATCGAGAAGATCATGGTGGTGGCGCCCACGACGGCGGTGCCGATGAGCACCGGCTTCGCCGTCGCCTTGAACGTGTTGCCGGCGCCGTCGTTGGCCTCGAGGAAGTACTTGGCCCTCTCGAAGTCAGGCGTGTGGCCGAACTCTTCGGCGAGGTCGATGGCCGCCTGCGGGTCCTCCTCGACGGTGGACAGCTCGAAGACGGACTGCGCGTTGTCGGTGACCGGGCCATAGGAGTCCACCGCAATGGTGACCGGACCCATGCCCAGGAAGCCGAAGGCCACCAGTCCGAAGGCGAACACCGCGGGAGCCAGCATGATGCTGTCGAGGCCGAGCAGGGAGATGCCGTAGGAGACGCCCATGAGGCCGGCGATGGCCAGGCCCAGCCAGAAGGCCGAGAAGTTTCCGGAGACCAGGCCGGACAGGATGCCGAGCGATGCGCCGCCCTTGTTGGAGGAGACGACGACCTCTTCGGTGTGCTTCGCGCTGGTGGAGGTGAAGACCTTGACCAATTCGGGGATGAGCGCGCCGGCGAGGGTGCCGCAGCTGACGATGAGCGAGAGCTTCCACCACAGGCCGCCCTCGAGGCCGCCGATGAGCAGCGCGGAGGTGGCGAAGGTGGTGAGGATGCAGATCGCGGACGTGAGCCACACCAGGGTGGTGAGCGGCTTCTCGAAGTCCATCTCGTCCTTGTGGCGGTACTTGTTCTGCGTCAGGACGTGGTTGGCGTAGTAGGAGATGCCGGAGGCGACCACCATGACGGCGCGGATGACGAACAGCCACACGAGCAGGGTGACCTGCATGGAGACCTCGGGCACGCCGATGAGGATGAAGGTGATGAGCGCGACGCCGGTCACGCCGTAGGTCTCGAAGCCATCGGCCGAGGGGCCGACGGAGTCGCCGGCGTTGTCGCCCACGCAGTCGGCGATGACGCCGGGGTTGCGGGCGTCGTCTTCCTTGATCTTGAAGACGATCTTCATGAGGTCGGCACCGATGTCGGCGATCTTGGTGAAGATGCCGCCGGCGATGCGCAGCGCGGAGGCGCCCAGCGACTCACCGATTGCGAAGCCGATGAAGCAGGCGCCGGCGATCTCGCCGGGCAGGAAGACCATGATGATGAGCATCATGGCGAGCTCCACGGAGATCAGCACCATGCCGATGCTCATGCCGGAGCGCAGCGGGATGTCGTGGCAGGGGTAGGGCTTGCCGCCGATGGCCGCGTGCGCCGTGCGGGAGTTGGCCAGGGTGTTGACCCGGATGCCGTACCAGGCGACGCCGTAGGAGCCGGCCATGCCGATCAGCGAGAACGCGATGACGATGGCGGTCTTGCCCACGGTGAAGCCGGCGAAGGCCAGGTAGTAGAAGATGATGATGGCCGCGATGAACGCCCACAGCAGCATGAGGAACTTGCCCTGCTGCTTCAGGTACGCCTTGCAGGTGGTGTAGATGAGTTCGGAGATCTCGCGCATCGCGACGTGCGCGGGCATCTTCTTGAGCTGCGTGTAGGTCATGAGGCCGAACCCGAGGCCCAGGGCGCACACGATGAGGCCCAAGGCGAGCAGGGTGGAGCCGGGCATGCCGAGGAACTGAACGCTGCTCAGATCCGGAAGCTGGAGGTTGGCTTCGCCGCCGATGTGCGGTTCCTCGCCGGGGGGAGCGCCGTCACCGGTGCACGCGGTGATGCCCAGCGCGGTGAGCCCTGCAATTGCCAGCGCGGCCCAGCGGGCGCGCCTCATTCCCTTCGGGGAAAGTGTGCTTGTCATATTGACCTTCTTCTCCCTTGAAACAGGTCGGTGGCGATGTGCCGTCGGGAAACATACTACTGAGGGTAGTAATGACAATTTCAGGACCCCCTCTGTTCGCTCAACCATCATGTTTACGGTGCCACCGCACCGCGCCTGCCGGGCGTGCCTGAATCCTCATGGGCTGCTGGCGTGGCCGACGACACCGAGCCCCAGCGGTAGGAATGTCAAAGCCCCCACGCCGGGTGGCGTGGGGGCTTCGACGCGATCAGTGAGTCAGGTCAGGCCTGCTCGTCGAGTTGCTGCAGCGCCGTCTCCCAGCGCTCGGTCAGTTGGTCCGGGGAGTAACCGCCCTCGAACAGTTCCTGCGTGAGGTCCAGTTCGGTCTCGCCGTCGACTGCCTTCATCTTGAGGTCGACCAGCGTGCGCGGGGCGCCGTCTTCAGCGTGCCACGAGAAGCGGATCTGCTCCATGGGATGGAAGGTGCGGGTGACGCCACAGGGGCCATCGGTGGAGACCCAGTCATCGCCCTTCTGCCCAAGCTGTCCGCCCTTGCCCAACAACGGTTCGGCGCCTTCAGGCTGCATGAGTGCAGCCCATACCTTTTCCAGCGGTTTGGCGACCCGTCGGGTCACCTTCACGCTCTTGATCTCGGCCGTTTCCTCCATAACAGCATCCATCAGTGATGCACCTCCTGGGGTACTACGGGCAACGACTACGGTGCCCTGGTGACCCAGCCTATCCCGCCCTCCAAGGGCTCGGAAGGCGGGGGCGGAAAGAACTTCGGGATCGCCAAGCTAAGGTGGCGGCATGTCAGCAGAGCCGCTGGAAATCCACATCATCGCCGACTCCACGGGTGAGACCGCAGCCCGCATCGCCCGCGCCGCGATCACCCAGTTCCCCAGCCGGGAGTTCAGCCTGGTGCGGCACCGCAAGATCAGCACGACGGCCGGGCTCCTCAAGGCCCTCGAGTCCATCAAGGAGCGCGCTGAGCAGGGCCCCATCGCCGTCTTCTTCACGCTGGTCCGCGAGGAATCGGCGGAGATGGTCACGGCCTTCTGCAAGGACATCGAGGTACCCCATGCGGACCTCATGACCCGCGCCGTGAACGCGCTCGAGGAACTCACCGGCATCGAGTCGGAGGAGGTTCCGATGCGGCCCCTCGGCGTCGAGGCCGAGTACTTCGTGCGCATGGCCGCCATCGACTTCGCGGTGCGCAACGACGACGGTTCGCTACCCGAGATGCTGCGCGAGTGCGACATCTGCCTGGTCGGCCCGTCGCGCTCCGGCAAGACGCCGCTGTCGATCTATCTGGGCTACCTCGGCTACAAGGCGGTCAACGTGCCGCTGGTGCCGGGCATCGCGCCCCCGAAGGAGCTGTGGGAGCTCGACAAGTGGCGCATCGTCGGCCTCACGATGGACGCCGAGCGGCTGCTCAAGATCCGCGGCGAACGGGTTCGGGGCATGGGTGGCTTCGGCACCAAGGACGGCTACGCCGACCTGGTCAAGATCTACGACGAACTTGACGAGATCTCCGCCGTGCAGCGCAAGCTGGGCTGCCCCGTCATCGACACGACGGGCGTGGCCATCGAGGAGGCCGCCTCCCGCATCGTGGACTACGTCGACGACCGGGCCCGCAAACACGGCCAGCGGCTACGAAAGCCCCCTGGCGTGGTGCGTTCCTCGGGCGACGCGTGGACGCCACTGGGGCGGTAGTTCCGTCGCGGGACTTATCCGCAACCCCGCCTCCGCGGCCTTGATGGCGCGCACTAGGCTGGGGGGCAACGTGGGTGGCCAACGTCGGCCGCCCAGGGTGTTGTCAAAGGAGATATCCCCACATGAGCGAGGATCGTTACATCTACGACCTGTCCGAGGGCGACGCAACCATGCGCAGCCTCCTCGGCGGCAAGGGTGCCAACATCGCCGAGATGGCGAAGGTCGGCCTGCCCGTACCGGATCTGTTCACCGTCACCACAAAGGCGTGCGTCCAGGCCATGAACAACAACGGCGAATGGCCGGAATCCCTGGCAGGCGAGATCGCCGAAGCCACCAAGCGCCTCGAAGAGCGCACGGGCCGCGTGCTCGGTGCCGCCGAGAAGCCGCTGCTCCTCTCCGTCCGCTCCGGCGCCGTCCACTCGATGCCCGGCATGATGGACACCGTTCTGAACCTCGGCATCTCCGACGAATCGGTCAAGGCCCTCGCGGAAGAGTCCGGCAATGAGCGCTTCGCCTGGGATTCCTACCGTCGCTTCATCCAGATGTACGGCGAGGTCGTCGAGGGCGTGCCCGCCCACCTGTACGAGGACGCGCTGACCGCACTCAAGACCGAGCGCGGCGTCAGCGAGGACACCGACCTCACGGCCGAAGACCTCAAGGGCCTCGTGCAGACCTTCAAGGACATCTCCAACGACCACCTCGGTGGCGAATGGACCTCGGATCCGCACGAGCAGCTCAAGCGCGCCGTCAACGCCGTGTTCAAGTCCTGGGGCAACCCGCGCGCCGAGGTCTACCGCCGCGCGCACAACATCCCCGCCTCGCTGGGCACCGCCGTCAACATCCAGCAGATGGTCTTCGGCAACATGGGCGAGACGTCGGCCACCGGCGTGTGCTTCACCCGCAACCCCTCCACCGGTGAGAAGGCGCTCTACGGCGAGTTCCTCGTCAACGCACAGGGCGAGGACGTCGTCGCCGGCATCCGCACCCCGCGCCAGCTCGAGGAGATGGAAGAGGTCCTCCCCGAGGCCTACGCCCAGCTCGTCAAGACCATGAACGACATGGAACTGCACTACAAGGACATGCAGGACATGGAGTTCACGATCGAGGACGGCAAGCTCTACATGCTGCAGACGCGCAACGGCAAGCGCACCGCCGCCGCCGCGCTGAAGATCGCCTCCGACCTCGTCAACGAGGGCATCATCACGCAGGAAGAGGCGCTCATGCGCATCGAGCCGGGCCAGCTGGACCAGCTGCTCCACCCGGCCATCCCGCCGAATCACGGCAAGGAAGTCATCGCCCAGGGCCTGCCCGCCTCGCCGGGCGCCGCCGTCGGTGGTGTGTGCTTCGACGCCGACACGGCCGCCGACCTCGGTGGCAAGGGCGAGCCCGTGGTGCTGGTGCGCTACGAAACCACCCCGGACGACATCCACGGCGTGATCGTGGCCCAGGGCATCCTCACCGCCCACGGCGGCATGACCTCCCACGCCGCCGTCGTGGCGCGTGGCATGGGCAAGCCGTGCGTGGCCGGTGCGCAGGGCATCAAGATCGACACCGTCGGCAAGACGCTGACCGTGGGTGACAAGGTCTTCAAGGAAGGCGATGTCATCACGCTTGACGGCTCCGAGGGCAGGGTCTACGGCGAGGCGCTCGACCTCATCCCGCCGCAGATCAACGAGGACTTCCTCAACGTCGTGCAGTGGGCCGACGGCGTGCGCCGCCTCGGCGTGCGCGCCAACGCGGACAACTTCGAGGACGCCACCAAGGCCCGCGAGCTGGGAGCCGAGGGCATCGGCCTGTGCCGCACCGAGCACATGTTCATGGCGCAGGACCGCCTGCCCGCCGTGCGCAAGATGATCCTCGCCGAGACCCCGGAACAGCGCGCCGCGGCACTCGAGGAGATCCTGCCCATGCAGCAGCAGGACTTCGAGGGCGTGTTCACCGCCATGAAGGGCCTCCCCGTCACGGTGCGCCTGCTCGACCCGCCGCTGCACGAGTTCCTGCCCAACCTCGTCGACCAGTCGCTGCTGGTGCAGAAGCTGGAGCTCGAAGGCGGCAACGCCGACGAGCTGGCCGCCGCCCGCGAGACGCTTGCCCAGGTCAAGCGCCTCCACGAGCTCAACCCGATGCTCGGCACCCGCGGCTGCCGCCTGGCCATGCTGTACCCGGAGATCCCGGACATGCAGGCCCGCGCGATCGTCCGCGCGGCCCTGGCCGTGAAGGAGCGCGAGGGTGAGACCGTCGGTGTGGAGATCATGATCCCGCTGGTGGCCCTCGAGCAGGAGATCGAGGCGCAGCGCGCGATCGTCGTGGCCGCCGTCGACGACGAGCTGGCCAAGGCTGGCGTGGAGCTGGACTACACCGTCGGCACCATGATCGAGCTGCCGCGCGCAGCCCTCATCGCGGACCGGATCGCCGAGCACGCGGACTTCTTCTCCTTCGGCACCAACGACCTCACGCAGACCGCCATCGGTATCTCGCGTGACGACGCCGAGAACGGCTTCCTCACCAACTACGTGATGGACCACGTGATGGAGCGCAACCCGTTCGAGTCGATCGACGTCGACGGCGTCGGCCAGCTCGTCGAGATCGGTGTCGAGAAGGGTCGCCGCACGAAGTCGAACCTGAAGATCGGCGTGTGTGGCGAACACGGTGGCGACCCGGATTCCGTGGCGTTCTTCCACGGGGCTGGCCTCGACTACGTGAGTTGCTCGCCGTTCCGCGTGCCGATCGCCCGCTTCGCGGCCGCGAAGGCGGTGCTGCAGCAGAAGTAGCCGCTGGTTGAGCCCGCGAGCTCTGCGAGCGGTGTCGAAACCCCCAAGCGCACAGGTCACCCGATCCTGCGCTTGGGGGTTTCCCGTTCGCACCGGGGTCTGTGCGGCCGGGTACCTGAGTGCCATCCGCTCTGACTGGGCGTCGCCCTACACTGGAAGCCAACTTCAGGAGGTGGGTCGGTGACCAACG
>DURG01000392.1 GCA_012837465.1 Propionibacterium sp.
GGCACCGAGATACCCCGCGACCGGGCCGCGGCTTGACGTACTTGATGAGGAGGTTGGCGAGCCGGCCCGGCTGGTAGTCGTCGATGGGCAACGACCGCCCGGTCAACATCACGGCCACCTTCTCGCTCACGACGAAGACCTGGCCCGCCCCCAGCGGTGGGACGTGCAGCTCGAGGGCCTTGGCAAGCGACAACTCCGGCCCGAGCCACGGCGTGTGCAGCGGGTCGATGTGCCATCCGTCGATGACGACCGGCTTGCCCTGGTAGGAGTGGCGCGAGGCTGACGGTGTCTCATGAAACTCAAAGTTAAGACGAGAGTATGAGGAAATCGTGAGTGGCCGATGAGTGTCACCCAACTTGTCGGATGCCGCCGATCCATGGGTAGGGTGACGACCGAAGGTTGATCCGCACGTCTACCTCAGGAGTCCTGCCATGAGCTTCAACGTCTACCTCTCCGGCGAGATCCACACTGGCTGGCGCGAGGAGATCCAGCGCGGCGCCGACGCAGCTGGCCTGGACATCGTCTTCACCGCCCCTGTGACAGACCACCCCGCCAGCGACGCCGCTGGCGACCACCTCGGCGAGACCCGGAGCCAGTTCTGGCGCGACCACCAGTCCGCCAAGGTCAACGCGATCCGTACCCGCACGCTGATCGAGAAGGCCGACATGGTGGTGGTGCGCTTCGGCGACAAGTACAAGCAGTGGAACGCCGCGTTCGACGCCGGCTACGCGGCTGCGCTGGGCAAGCCCTACATCACCCTGCACGATGCCGACATCATCCACCCGCTGAAGGAGGTCGACGCCGAGGCCCAGGCTTGGTGCACGACCACCGACCAGGTGGTGGAGACGCTCCGCTACGTCCTCAAGGGCTGACGAGCTGACTCAGGCACCTGACTTCGCGTTGACCTGATCCAGTAGCGATTGGAGTTCATCGGTCGATCTGCCGGTGAACCCCGCCAGCCCGGCCAGTGGGAAGTCGGCCATCATGCGGGCCGCGTCAACGCCCAAGCTTTCGTCATCAGCCGCGAACGGCGAGCCGCCCAACAGCGTGCTCGCCATCTCGGCGAAGGCGGGATTGGCCATCGCCTCACCCATGGTGGAGGACAGCCCGAGGGGCCGGAACGGGGCATCGCCCTCGATGGTGACCGACGCCTCACCTCGCAGATCACGGCTGGAGGCTCCGACTGCGATCCGGTACTCCCCGCCCTCGACCACCCACGCCTCGTCGAGCACCGACCAGTAGGCCAGCTCATCGGCAGGAACGTCGATCGTCACCGTCTCGGACTCCCCGGGCGCGAGGGTGACGTCCGCGAACCCCTTCAGCTCCCTCGGCACCCGCACGACGGCGGACTCCGGCTTCGACACGTACACCTGCACCACCTCGCGGCCCTCCCGGTCGCCCGTGTTGGTGACCGTCACGGAGACGGTGACGTCGTTGCCGGACGCCGTGGCGGTGACGTCGGAGTGCTCGAAGGTGGTGTAGCTCAACCCGTGCCCGAAGGGGAACGCGACGTCGCGGCCAGCCGCGTCGTAGCCGCGGTATCCGACGAAGAGCCCCTCGCCGTAGCGGACGCCCGTGGCGTCGCCGGGGAAGTTGACGTAGCTGGGCACGTCCTCCAGCCGGACGGGAATGGTCTCCGTCAGCTTGCCCGACGGGTTCACCAGGCCATGGAGGACGTCCGCCAGGGCGGGCCCGCCGGCCTGGCCGAGGAGCCAGCCCTCGACGACCGCCCTGACCTTGTCGGCAAAGGGGACGAGCACCGACGAACCGTTGCTGAGCACCACGACCACATCCGAGTTCACGGCGAGGATGTCGTCGAGCAGTGCGAGCTGTTCTGCGGGGAGGTTGATGTCGTCGCGGTCGTAGCCTTCGGACTCGTGCGCCTCGCCCAGGCCGAGGAAGAGCAGGACGGTCCCGCCCTGCCGCGCCAGCTCGACGGCCTCGTCGTGCGCGCCGTCGGGGGCAGGCTTCCTGGGGTGGGTGGAGAAGCCCGGGGCGAACGGCAGGTCACGGCCCGCGATCTCGTTCAGCCGATCGAGGGCGTTGTCGAGGCGGGTCGGGTTCACTCGGGAGCTGCCGGCACCTTGGTAGCGGGGCGTGCGAGCGAACTCGCCGATGACCACGACGTCGGCGTCCTGCGCCAGCGGGAGGACCCCGTCGTTGGAGAGCAGCACGATGGCGTGCTCGGCAGCGCGTCGGCCGAGGGCGTGGTGGGCGTCGACGTCGAAGCTCTCCGGGGCGTCTGCGGCGCCGTCGGCAGCCATGCGGACGATGCGGGAGACGCGGCGGTACGCCTCGTCGATGGTGGCCTCGTCCAGCTCGCCCGCCTCGTACGCCGCGACGGCGGCGGCCTCGTGCTGCGGGTTGGCCGGCATCTCGAGGTCCAGACCGGCCTTCAGCGCCCTGGTGCGATCCCACACCGCACCCCAGTCTGAGACGACGAGGCCCTCGAAGCCCCACTCGTCCTTCAGCACGTCGGTGAGCAGCCAGCGGTTCTCCGAGACCTGCACGCCGTTGAGCTTGTTGTAGGAACACATGACGGTCCACGGCTGCGTGCGGGTGACCACCTTCCGGAAGGCGTCGAGGTAGATCTCGCGCAGCGTGCGCAGATCCACCTGCGAGTCACGCCGCATGCGGTCAGTCTCCTGGTTGTTGGCGGCGAAGTGCTTCGGGCTGGTGCCGACGTCCTGAGACTGCACGCCGTCGACGAACGCGCACGCCAGCTCACCGGTCACGTAGGGGTCCTCCGAGAAGTATTCGAAGTTGCGCCCACAGCGTGGATCGCGCTTGATGTTCATGCCGGGACCGAGCACGACGCCGACGCCGAGGGCCTTGGCCTCCTCGCCGAGGGCGACGCCGACCTCCCCCACGAGTTCCCGGTTCCACGTCGAGGCCAACCCCACCGCCGGAGGGAAGCACGTCGCAGGTTCGGAGGCGCCGAGGCCCACGTGGTCGCTTGCCGACGTCTCCTGCTTGCGCAGGCCATGTGGCCCGTCGGTCACCATGATCGACGGCAGATCCGCCTCCGGGACCGGATGCAGGTGCCAGAAGTCGAGACCTCCGGTGAGTGCGATCTTGGAGTTGACGGGGACGTCGGCCATGACAGTTCTCCTTGGCTCTGTGCGCAGCGAGTGAATATGCGGCTCCATTGTCCCACCCGCCGCCGAGCTTCGTACCCGAAATCCCGCCTGACTTGGCAGGATGAGGGCATGGAGTTCACAAAGCTTGGCCGAACGGGATTGGACGTCTCACGCATCTGCTTGGGCGCGATGGGTTTCGGGGATCCTGATCGATGGATCCACGACTGGGTCCTGCGGGAGGAAGCGTCGCGCGACGTCATCCGGCACGCCGTCGAGGCTGGCATCAACTTCTTCGACACCGCCAACGTGTACTCCCTCGGCGCCAGCGAGGAGATCCTCGGCCGGGCGTTGAAGGACTTCGCCAACCGCGACGAGATCGTGCTGGCCACCAAAGTGCACGGCAAGATGCACGACGGCCCGAACGGCCAGGGCCTCTCCCGCAAGGCGATCATGAGCCAGATCGACGCCAGCCTGAAGCGCCTCGGCACCGATTACGTCGACCTCTACATCATCCACCGCTGGGATCACAACACCCCCATCGAGGAGACGATGGAGGCGCTCAACGACGTGGTCCGCGCCGGCAAGGCGCGCTACCTCGGGACGTCGGCGATGTGGGCGTGGCAGTTCTCGAAGGCGCTGTCGGTGGCGGATCTGAACGGTTGGACGCCGTTCGTCTCCATGCAGAACCACTACAACCTCATCTACCGCGAGGAGGAGCGTGAGATGCTGCCGCTCTGCCTCGACCGCGGCATCGCCTCGACCCCGTACAGCCCCCTCGCCTCGGGCCGGCTGACCCGCGATCCTGGCCAGGGAGGCACGCAGCGCGCCGAGTCGGACGAGGTGCAGCGCTCCAAGTATGACGCGGCACTGGACGCCGACAGGGGAATCATCGAAGCCGTGGCCCGGATCGCGGAGTCCCGCGGCGTCGAGCGCGCGCAGGTGGCGCTCGCCTGGCTGCTGGCCAAGGACCCAGTCGCGGCGCCGATCGTCGGCGCGACGAAGACCTCACACCTCGACACAGCCATCGGCGCCCTGGAGGTCGACCTCACCGACGAGGAGATCGCAGACCTCGAGCAGGGCTATGTGCCGCACGCCGTGATCGGGCACTCCTGACGCAGGGGGCCTCTTGGCTGACGTGTTCCCCGTGACCGCCGATGGCCTCGCCCACCTCGACGGAGCCAGGCGGAGCGGGTGAGTCGCTAAGACTCGCCGCGCCGTTGGGTCAGTGCTCGACCTTGTCCTCGGTGCCCTCAGCGAGTTCCTCGGAGTGGTGGCGCTCGTCCTTGCCCGACGGCTGGGTCTCGGGGGCTGCGTCGTCGGGGCCCTCGGCGGGAGCCTGGGCATGCTCGCGCTTGTCGGCCTCTGGCTTCGTGTTCTCACTCATGGGTGTTCCTTTCGTTGCGGCCACTGCGTGGCCCACTCAGCATCATTCCAGCCAGCGACGACGGTTGGAAGGATCTGGGGACAGCCCGTCGCGGTTCTGACGCGGGGCAGCATGGCGACAACGGCACCGACGAATCCTCGTTCGCCCTGATGGACCACTTCGGACGCGACGCAGATGAGCACATGGACATCCTCGTGATGACGGAGCTCGACCTCCCCGATGGCGTCAAACGGCGATGTCGGCGCGCGGCGTTCCGCACGCCTGCACGAGGGAGGCGCCGTCGGTGAACTTCACCGAATCATCGAAGCGGGCCTCGACCGCACCGTCGCCGAACTGCTCCTTGTACAGGTGCGCGTAGAGCCCACCCCTGGCGAGCAGCTCGTGGTGGGTGCCGGATTCGACCAGGCGGCCGTCCTCGAGGCCGAAGATCACGTCGGCGTTCATGATCGTGCTCAGGCGGTGGGCGATCGCGAGCGTGGTGCGGTTCTCCATCGCCCTGTCGAGGGCCTCCTGCACGAGCCGCTCGGTGGCGGTGTCGAGCGCTGAGGTCGCCTCGTCGAGGATGAGGATCTTCGGGTCCATCAGCAGCACGCGCGCGATGCTGAGGCGCTGCTTCTCACCGCCGGAGAGCCGGAAGCCGCGGGCGCCGGTGATGGTCTCGTAGCCGTCCTTGAAGCTCATGATCCGGTCATGGATGTTGGCGGCCTGGGCGGCGGCGACCACCTCGGCGTCGGTGGCGCCGTTCTTGGCGTAGCGCAGGTTGTCGGCGATGGTCCCGTGGAACAGGTAGGGCTCCTGCGTCACCATGCCCACCGCATCCGACAGCGAGCTCAGCGTGACGTCGCGGACGTCCACGCCGTCTATCAGCACGGAACCGCGGGTCACCTCGTGGAGGCGCGGGACGAGGTAGGTCAGGGTGGTCTTGCCGGATCCGGACGGGCCGACGAGCGCCGCCATCTGGCCGGGCCGCACGCGCATCGAGATCCCCTGGAGGGCCCAGCGCTCGGCCTCGGGCGGCGAGTCCGGGGAGACGGCCTTGTTGTCCCGGACGGAGACCGCCGACAGCTCCGACGTCGCCACGCCCGGCGGGAGCACGTGGGCGCCGGCCGGGTCGCTGATGGTGGTCTGCGTCGGCACGACGAGGGCGCGGGGCTGGTTGCGGCGCTTGCGGCCGGCACCCTCGCCGGACGGTGTGGAGTCGGCCATGACGCGAGGCTCGGGGTACTGGAACCAGACATCGCGGAACTCGATCTCACCGCGCACCGCGCTGGGCTCCAACACCTTGGCGTCCGGGCGATCCTGGATCGCGGGCACCATGTCGAGGTACTCGAACAGACGGCGGAAGAGGGCTAGCGAGGTCTGGACGTCCATGGTGACGCGCATGAGCTGCACCAGCGGCATCTGGAGGCGCGATTGGAGCGTGGTGAACGCGATGATCGTGCCCGCGGTCAGCAACGGGTTGCTGGTGGAGAGCAGGTAGCCGGCCACCAGGTAGATGATCGCCGGGGTGAGGCCGAAGAACGTGCTCACCACGGAGAAGAACGTCTGGCCGGTCATCGCGTTCTTGAGCTGGAGACGGGTCTGGCGACGGTTCTCGCGGGCGTAGCGTTCCACCTCGGCGTCGGCGCGGTTGAAGACCTTCGACAAGAGGATGCCGGACACGCCCAGCGACTCCTCGGTGATGGCGGTGAGCTCGGCCAGCGACTGCTGCGTGCGCTTCGCGAGCCGCTGGCGGCGTTTGCCGACGCGCACCTGCACGACGACGAAGATCGGCATCACGATCAGCGAGATGATGGTGAGCTGCCAGCTCAGCAGCACCATGGAGATGAACGCCGCGATGACGGTGACGACGTTCTGCAGGATGGTGGTCGCCGTCGAGGTCAGCACGTTGCGGACCCCGGCGACGTCGTTGGCCAGCCGCGACTGGATGTCGCCGGTGCGCGTCGAGGTGAAGAACGCCAGTTCCATCTTCTGCAGGTGCTGGAACAGTGAGATCCGCAGGTCGGCCATCGCGGAGTTGCCGATCCGGTTGGTGAGGAACGTCTGGCCCACGCCGATCAGCGCGCTCAGCAGCGGAATGGCGACCAGCCCGCCCACCAGCCACCAGAGGAGGTTCAGGTTGGCCGGGCTGCCGTCGAGGGGAAACAGGGCGTTGTCGAACACGGCCCGGGTGAGGAACGGCGCGACCGACGTGAGCGCGGCGCTGGCGATGACCGCAACCGCGACGAGCAGCACCTGCCACTTATACGGTGCCAGCAGCCCGGCGATCCGGCGCAGCATCGGGCCCGTCTCCTCAGGCGGCGGAGGCATCGGCACGGCTGGTGGCTGCTCCGCATCAGTGGTCTGGCTGGGCGTTGCGTCGGCTCTGCTCATAGACGCAGCATGCCAGCATCCGCCGTTCGCTCGCATCCGCTTGCGGGGCGGCCGGCTGATTCCGGGCCGTCGGGGAATAGCATGGGCCTGTGGTCGCCCGCATCCCAACACCCGATTCCCTCACCGGCACCGTCGTCCGGCTGGACCAGTTCACCAACGCCGACGCCGACGCCGACGAACTGGCCTGCCTGATCCTCGACCCCGCGCTCCACGAGCAGGGATTCGTCATGTACGACTGCCCCGCCACACCCGACGAGGCGCTCCAGCTGGTGGACGTCCGGTCACAGGCCGCGATCGCCACCGTGATCTTCTCGATCCCCTCCGACGAGTGGCCCACCGTGAAGGCGAACCTTGAGGCACGCCTCCGGCCGGCCGGAAGGACCTCATGAGCCGCTTTCCCCTGTCCCCCAATCCGAAGCCCACTCCTGAGCTCGAACGCGCCGAGATCATGCGCGACCCCGGCTTCGGGAAGCGCTTCACCGACCACATGGCCTTGGCCACCTGGACGGCCGATGCCGGCTGGGCCGATCGTCGGGTGACTGCCTACGCCTCCTTCCAGCTCGACCCGGCCACCGCCGTCCTGCACTACGCCCAAGAGGCCTTCGAGGGGCTCAAGGCCTTCGCCCACCCGGATGGTTCGGTGTGGGCCTTCCGGCCGGAGGCGAACGAGGCACGGCTGGCCGACTCGTGCCGGCGGATGGGGCTGCCGGCCTTGGACGACGGCGACATGCTCGCCTCGATCACCGCGCTGGTGGGCGCCGACCGGGAGTGGGTGCCCGTCGGCGGCGAGGCCAGCCTGTACCTGCGCCCGTTCCTGTTCGCGTCGAACGCCGGCATGTCGGTGCGGTCGGCGACAGAGGTCACCTACTGCTGCATCGCCAGCCCATCCGGGCCGTACTTCGGCGGCGACGGCGTGCAGCCGGTGGACATCTGGTTCGCCACCGACCTGATCAGGGCTGCCCCCGGCGGCACCGGTGAGGCCAAGTGCGGCGGCAACTACGCCGGCGTGATGGCGGCCCAGCTGGAGGCCGAGCGGCACGGTTGCTCCCAGGTGGGATTCGTCGATGCCGTGGAGCGGCGCTACGTCGAGGAGCTCGGCGGCATGAACCTGTTCGCAGTCACGGCCGACGGCGAGCTGATCACCCCCAACCTCACGGGGACCATCCTGCCCGGCGTGACCCGCAGCGCGATCCTGCAACTGGCCGAAGAGGTCGGCGTCACGGCGGTCGAGCGGCCCATCGAGTTGCGCGAACTGCGTACCCGCGCCGACGACGGCTCCCTGACCGAACTGTTCGCCTGCGGCACCGCGGCGGTGATCACTCCGATCGGGCGGTTCGCCGACCTGGACGGCGAACATGTCGTCGCGGGTGGGCGTCCCGGCGAGGTCACCTTGCAGCTTCGTGGGATCCTGACCGACATCCAGTACGGTCGACGCCCGGACGAGCGCGGCTGGCTGACCCGGTTGGCGTGATCATCGCCTCCGCACACTCCGCCGCGCCGAACCCGACGGGCCCGTGACGGTTCCCCGTACTCTGGCCCCATGGACGTCAACGAATTCTGGGAGCATGCCCGTCAGGGTGCCAGCCTCAACCCCATCCAGGAGTGGATCGGCCCGCGGGTGTCCGGCACCGTGCCGCCTGCTGCCTGGGCGTTCGGCGACGACCCCGCCACGGCCGACAAGCTTGCTGGCGAGGTGGCCAACGGCACCAAGACGACAACCGCCTCGCTGCTGTGGCAGTACGAGGTGGAGGACGCTCCCCTCCCTGAGCAGGGCGACCTCGCCATCGTCCTCGACGGCAGGGAGCAGCCGCGGGCGTTGATCATGACCACCGAGGTGAAGGTCACGCCCTTCGACCAGGTCGACGACGAGCACGCCGCGGGCGAGGGAACCAGCCTGGCCGAATGGCGTCGGATCCACGAGGACATGGCGCGGGCCGCGGACGACGGTGGACACCCGTTCTCCGACGACATGCCCGTCGTGTTGGAGCGCTTCGAACTGCTCTACGCGCTGCGCAACCACTGACGGGGATCAGGGTTCGAGCAGCGTCGTCCAGCCGAGGTCCCACCTTTGTCTCGTGGTTGGACAATTGGCAGCCGCAGGGGTTGACTTGAGCGGTGCACCGCCACCGCAACCCCATGATCGTGACCCTCCTCGGGCTCCGCGGGAACGGCCGCGCCTCGGTCTACACCGAGCCCATGTGGGGCCTGTCGATGATGCTCGTGCTGCCCTACGCGTCGGTCTACATGCTGGCGCTCGGCGTGCACGACACCCAGATCGGCCTGCTCGCCACCATCTCGATGCTCTCGCAGGTCGTCTTCGGCCTGCTCAGCGGCGTCATCACCGACAAGCTCGGCCGACGCGTCACCACCGCCGTGTTCGACATCATCGCCTGGGTGATCCCCTGCCTCGTCTGGGCTCTGGCGCAGAACTTCTGGTGGTTCCTGATCGCGTCGATCATCAACGGCGCCTGGCAGGTCACCCAGAACTCGTGGGACTGCCTGCTCGTCGAGGACGTCGACCGCGCCGAGATCCCCAAGGTCTACTCGCTGGTCAAGGTCGCGGCCGAATTCTCCGCGCTGTTCGCCCCCATCGCCGCGCTGCTCGTCGCCAACCTGGGCCTGGAACTGGCGGTCCGCATCCTCTACCTCAACGCGTTCGTGATCATGGCGCTCAAGGTCTGGCTGCTGTACCACTACACCACCGAGACCGCGACGGGGCGCATCCGCATGCAGGAGACCCGCGGCGTCAGCATCTGGAAACTCCTGTCGGAGTACCGCGGCGTCCTCGGCCTCATCGTGCGCTCCAAGGGCACCATCTTCTCGCTGTGCGTCGCCGCCATCGTCGGTGCCGTCACGCTGGTCAACGGCACCTTCTGGCAGATCGTCATCAACAAGGAACTCGGCGTCCCCGACGCCCTACTGCCTTTCTTCCCCATGATCCGCTCGCTGCTGTCGGTGCTGTTCTTCTTCACGCTCATCCCCAAGCTCACGCACGCAAGACATCTGAAGTCGCCCACCCTCATCGGCTTCGGCGTCTACCTCGGCGGCCAACTCCTGCTGGTGGGCATCCCTGCACCCGACGGCGGGGCGGCCGTCGTCTCCACCTACGCGCTGCTGGCCGTGTGCCTCCTGCTCGATGCGTTCGGCGCTGGCATCCTGTTCATGCTCGCGGAGTCGTTGGTCGCGCTGCACGTCGACCGCCACGAGCGCTCCCGCGTCATGGCCATCCAGCGCACTGCGGTCATGCTGGTCACCGCGCCGTTCGGCTGGATCAGCGGCTGGCTCTCGAGCATGGACCGTGACTGGCCCTTCCTGCTCACCTCCGCGTTGCTGACGCTCGGCCTCGTCGTCGCCGGCCGCTTCTGGGTCACCACGCACGAGGAACACGCCCCTGCTTGAGACCGCGGCGGCTCCGGGCTGGTGCGTCTGTTGAGCGGTCACGAGGAAGCCAGTAGGGACGCGTAGCAGGTGCCGATAGGTGGATCCAGGCTTAGCTGATCAGCCGCACCATGCGGTCGTGATACATCGGCGGCAGGCACGCGGCGGCGACCACCCGTCGGGCTGCGTCCTTGTCGCCCTGTGCAGCGCGGAAGGCGGTCAGCACGTCGATGTCGTGGTCCGGCGTGCCGACGAGTTCGATCTCGTCGCCTGCACTGATCCGCCCGGGCTCGACGACGCGCAGGTAGGCCCCGCAGCGGCCATGCCTGGAGAACGTCTTGACCCAGCCGGGTTCTTCAATCCATCCGGCGAAGGTGCGGCACGGCTGGCGCACGATGGAGATCTCGAGCACCGCACTGCCCACGTTCACCTGCTGGTTGATGAGGGTTCGCGCGAGGTCGATCCCGGAGGTCGTCAGGTTCTCACCGAAGCTCCCGTTGGCGAAGCTGCGGCCGAGTTCCTTCTCCCAGAAGTCGAGTTCCTCGCGCGCAAACGCGTAGACCGCCTTCTGCGCGCCGCCGTGGTGCTTGGAATCTCCGACGGTGTCGCCAACGACGCCCGAACCGTCACCGTACGACGGTCCGATGAATTCGACGTCGAGGAACGGCTGCGGCCGCTTGTCGATGCCGCTGACCCGGTCTGCGCCCCCCGGATCCGGCTGGGCGGCGGCGACGTTGGTGGAGAGGACAACCGGTGACATGTTTCGACAATAACGCGCGCCTCGGCCGGGCGACACCGCGGCACATGGGCCACCATCCTCGGCATCCGCACGGCCGTCCGGGCCAGATGACGTGAGCCGCATCAAGCCGGCATGGCCGTCCACCTGCGGCCTCCCCACCACCGAGAAACTGGCCGATGAGGTCATTCGACCCTGATCCAACGAGTCAGCGGCGGCCGATGACCACGGCCTGACCCTCCCGCTCCATGCCGACGGCGGCGCGCTCCATCTGGGCGACCACCGTGAACCCGCACTCCGCCAACACCTCCGCCATGTCGCCGGCCCGGCGCTGCCAGCGTTGCAGGGTCACATCGAGGCCCCGCTCGCGGTAGCGCTCCCCCACCGCGATGACCTCGCTGCCGCTCTGGAAGCCGAGGACCACGTGGCCACCGGGGCGGAGGACGCGGTGGAACTCGGCGACGATGCGCCTGAGTTCCTCGTCGGGGCTGTGCACCGTCGAGTACCAGGAGAAGACGCCGTCGAACGTGGAGTCAGGCTCGTCGAGGTCGAGCAGCGTGCCGACCCGGGTGGGGAACTCGCCGTGGTCGCGCCGGGCGCAGCGCAGCATCTCGCTGGAGAGGTCGACGCCCTGCACCTGGCAGCCCCGCGCCGCAAGGTAGGGGAGCATCCGGCCCGTGCCGCAGCCGGCGTCGAGCACGCGTGGCCCATCTGGGAGCAGGGCGATGAAGTGGTCGATCATCGCGAGGTCGACGGGCAACTCCGCCCGGGTGTCCGGGAAGGTCTCGGCGTAGGCCTCGGCCACGGTGTCGTAGGCGGCCAGCGCCGTGTTCTCCGCTTCAGTGCGCATGGGCCCATTATGGCGAGGGCCAAGGTAGAGCCGGGGGCGGGTCAGCCCAGGTCGAGGCCCCTCAACCGCCCGCGATGGTTGACCAGCGGCTCGTCCGCATCGTCGATGACGACGTGCGAGATGGCGCAGGTGACCAACTGCTGCCAACCCAGTTCCGCCACGCCCTCCAGCCTCACCCCCGCCCAGGTGGGCTGGCCCGCC
>DURG01000030.1 GCA_012837465.1 Propionibacterium sp.
GGGCACGGGCGGCCCGAGCGCCAACGCGCCCGCCGCCGAGCCTGCGGCTTCCGAGGTCGCCACGGAGGCCCCTGAGGGCGGCGCCGCGGTCCGGCTGGGCGACACCGAGGAGGCCATCGAGAAGGTGGGCTGCACCGACGTCAACGAGAACTGGTCGATGAGCGGCAGCGTCGACGACGGCGCCAAGGTCGCGGTCATGACCACCGGCGACAAGCAGACCGTCATCAGCGTCAGCGTGGTCTTCGCCGACGGCAAGCTCGTCCAGATGGATGCCGACAGCGGCGACGGCGAAGCCAGCATCACCTGGGACGGCGACTGGTTCACCGTCGTGGGCAGCGGCCCCTACTACGACCTGATGGACCCCGAGGTCACGGGCGACGAGGCGAGGGACTTCGTCGTGAAGGCAAGCTGCCCCGCCTGAGCCTCCAACGCCATCCACGCCTGGAGTTGGGTGGACAGCTCCACCTTCTCCCCCGGCTCGTCCCCTGGCCCCGTCCCCGCAGGGAACACGACCACGGCCCGCCCCCGCCAACCGCGCTCGAGGCGGCGCCCCCAGAGGTGGTCCGCGGTGGCCGAGACCATCCCCGCCGCCGACTCCCGTGCGGCGGCCGGCATCCGGCGGTCGGTGGCAGCCAGCGCGAGGTAGCGGGTGAGGATTCCGGTGAACAGCCCGCCGTCGCCCCCGCCGTGGGTGCGCAGCACCCGACCCTCTGGCCGCGTGAGGTGTTCCTCGACGGCGTGCACCAGCGCGGCGGCCTGGTCGGTCCGGCCCAGCTCGAGCATCGCGCCGAGGGCTGGGCCCTGGTTGTAGGTGTAGACATCCGGCACGAGCACCGACTCGGCACCGACGGTGCGAAGCCCGTCCTGGAACAGCCCGGTCGCCGGGTGCAGGAGTTCCGCGAGGAGCCAGTCGAGGAGGTCCTCGGCCTTCCGGGTGCGGCCGGTGCGGGCCAGGTACAGGGCGATGGGTCCGGTGGCCGCGGTGTTGCGGTAGTCGCGGCTGGTGTTCCACCACGCGCCTCCCGAGGTGATGGCACGCTGCAGCGCCGCGTCGAGGGAGCGCACGCGGCGGCCCATCCGCAGCGCGGCGAGCGCCAGCCAGGCCATGTCGTCGTAGAAGCTGTTGCGGTGGCGCAGGCGGTTGCGCAGCCACACGCCCCGCAGCACCTTCCGGGCGCTGCCGGGCCGCACCTCGGGTGAGCCGCGACGCTCGGCGTCGAGGAGGCAGTCGGCGAGGTGGGCCTGCCACCAGTAGTGCCACTCGCGTCGCTCCCGCCCGGGCCGGGCGACCTCCCCGAGCAGGCCCGTGAGGTATGGGCGTCCGAAGATGGCCAGTACCGATCGGGCGGCCTCGTCGGCGTTGCTCAATCGACGTCCCCCGGCTCGGCTTCGGCGATCCTGCCGGCGGTGTGGCCACGTCGTTGGAGGCGGCGCTCCAGCCACTCGGCCACCTTGGAGATGCACCAGTTCAGGAAGATGAACGCCACGGCACCTGCGGTGAAGGCCACGGTCATGTTGCCGAACCGGCTGCCCATCTGACGCACGGAGTTGAGCAGTTCGGGATACAGGATGATGTAGCCGAGCGCCGTGTCCTTGAGGATGACGACCACCTGGCTGACCAGGGTCGGCATCATCGCGGTGAGTGCCTGCGGCACCAGGATCATTCGGCGGACCTCGCTCGAGCTGAGGCCGATCGAGAGGCCGGCCTCCCGCTGCCCCTTCGGCAGCGACGCTACGCCGTTGCGGACCACCTCGGCGATGACGGCCCCGTTGTAGCAGATCAGGCCCACCACGACGCCCAGGAACGGCGCGGTGCCGCCGCGCATCCGGAACGTGTAGACGAGCATGAAGAAGACGAACAGCATCATGATGAGCACCGGCACGGCGCGGAAGAACTCGATCACGACGGTGCAGATGATCCGCAGGACCCGCAGGTCCGACATGCGCCCCATCGCCAGGATCAGGCCCAAGGCGAAGGATGCGACGATGGCGACCAGCGCAGCCACCAGGGTGGCCTGGATGCCGGGCACGAAGTACTGCTTCCACGCCGCGAAGGTGAAGATGGGCGCCCACTTGTCGGGCGTGATCTGGCCCTTGTCCCACAGGATCCACAGCACGCCGGCGGCCACACCGAAGACGAAGAGGCTGCCGAGGGCGGTCCAGATGAGGTGCCGCTGCCGGGTCTTGGGGCCGGGGGCGTCGAAGAGGATGGCCTGCGCGCTCACCGCTTCACCGCCAACTTCTCGGAGGCCCAGCCGGTGAGGATGCCCAGCGGGAGCGTCAGCACGATGAAGGTGAGCGCCACGAGGCCGAAGACGGTGAACAGCACGTCGGAGCGGAACTCGATCATGCGGCGCATGGCGTGCGAGACCTGCGCGACGCCGATGGCCGTCACGACGGTGGTGTTCTTGGTGAGCGCGATCAGCACGTTGCCCAGCGGTGTGACCGCGCCCCGGAAGGCCTGCGGGAGGATGATGTGGCGCAGGTTCTGCCCGAAGGTGAGCCCGATGGAGCGGGCGGCCTCGGCCTGGCCGACGGGGATGGTGTTGACGCCGCTGCGGATCGCCTCGCAGACGAAGGCGGCATGGTAGGCCACGAGCGCCAGGATGGCGAGCCGGAAGTTGGTGTCGTCGAGGTAGGTGGCGTTGCGGGCGGCCACCTCAAGGCCCAACTGGTTCCAGATGACGAGGTTGGCCGCGACCACCACCACCGTGAGCGGGGTGTTGCGGAAGACCGTGACGTAGGTGGAACCAGCCCACTGCAGCACCTTGATGGGTGAGAGCCTGAGCACGGCGATGAAGGTGCCCAGGATGAGCGAGCCGAGGGCCGCCCACAGGGTCAGCTTCACCGTCATCCAGACGGCGCTGAAGAAGTCGAATCTCTCGATCAGTTCGAGCAAGGGTCCTCCTCGAGGTGTGCTCTACCACCCGGCCGGTGGCGGGCCCCGCCATGCAGGGCCCGCCACCGTGGTGCTGCGTCAGCCGCAGTGCCCACCCGGGGTGGGCGGGTTGGTGCCGGGGGCCGGGGTGTAGCCGGCAGGGCCGAAGTTCTTGTCGATGATCTCGTCCATCGTGCCGTCCTCGTAGAGCTCCGTGAGGGCTTCGTTGACCTGCTCGCACATGTCCGATTCCTTCGGGATGCCGACGCCGTAGAGCTCCTCGCTGAACGGAGCGCCGACCACCTTGAACTGGCCGGCCCACTGCTCCTGCGCGGCGTAGCCCGCCAGGATCGTGTCATCGGTGGTCAGGGCGTCGACACGGCCGCCGGCCAGCGCCTCGACGCACAGGGAGTAGGTGTCGTACTCCTGGAGCTGGACGCCGGGGTAGTCCTCCGCGACGCGCTCGGCCGGCGTGGAGCCGGAGACGGAGCACAGCAGCTTGCCCTCGAGGTCCTGCGGGCCCGTGATGGAGTCGTCGTCGGCCTTGACGAGGAGGTCCTGGCCGGCCACGAGGTAGGGGCCGGCGAACTGGACCTTCTCCTTGCGGGTGTCGGTGATCGAGTAGGTGGCGAAGATCATGTCGACCTGACCGGTCTCCAGCATCGACTCGCGCTGCGGAGTGGGCGACTCGCTCCACTCGATCTGGTCCTCGGAGTAGCCGAGCTTCTCCGCGACTGCCTTGGCCACGTCGACGTCGAAGCCGGACATGGTGCCGCCCTCGTCGAGGCCGAGGCCGGGCTGGTCGTACTTGGTGCCGATGCGCAGCGTGCCCTCGCCGCCGTCGCCCGTGCCGGGATCGGCTGCATCGTCGCCACACGCGGTCAGCGCCAGTGCTGCCGCGGCGGTCAATGCTGCCAGGCGCAGCATGTTCTTCTTGCTCATCATGGTCTCCTTCAGTGTTTCGGTCGGTCTGTCATGGGTCGGTCGTTGGAAGGGGATCAGTGGGTGAGGATCTTGCCCAGGAAATCCTTGGCCCGGTTGGACTGGGGGTTCGTGAAGAACTCCTCAGGGGTGTTGTCCTCGACGATGGACCCCTCGGACATGAACACCACGCGGTCGCCCGCCTTGCGGGCGAAGCCCATCTCGTGGGTGACCACGATCATGGTCATGCCGGCCTTGGCCAGTTGCACCATGACATCGAGGACTTCGTTGACCATCTCGGGGTCGAGCGCCGACGTGGGCTCGTCGAAGAGCATCACGCTGGGCCTCATCGCCAGTGACCTGGCGATCGCGACTCGTTGCTGCTGCCCACCGGACAGCTGAGCCGGGTACTTGTTGGCCTGGTGCCCGACGCCGACGCGCTCGAGCAGTTCCGTGGCCAGCTTCTTGGCATCCTCGGGCTTCATCTTGCGCACCTTGACGGGGCCCATGGTGACGTTCTCGAGGATGGTCTTGTGGTGGAACAGGTTGAAGCTCTGGAACACCATCCCCACGTCCGCGCGGAGCTGGGCCAGGGCCTTGCCTTCTTCTGGTAGTTCGACACCTCCGATGGTGATGGAGCCGGATTCGAACGTCTCCAGCCGGTTGATCGTGCGGCACAGGGTGGACTTGCCCGAGCCCGACGGCCCGATCACCACGACGACTTCGCCCTGGTGCACGGTGAGGTCGATGTCCTTGAGGACGTGGAGGTCGCCGAAGTGCTTGTTGACGCCCTTCAACACCACCAACGGCTCCCCCGGGGCCGTGCCCGACTCCGCAATCCCTGTTTCGGTCATAGTGCAAGGTAACCGGTGGGTGGCCCATCTGCAGGAGAAAAGTCGATTGAGACTGGATCGTTATCGTCAGCGGCAACGACGACGCGCCAGCCCCGAGTGGGGCCGGCGCGTCGTCACGGTGTTACTGGCTTGCGGTCAGTCGAAGAGGCTCTCGTCGATGCTGATGGTGTCGAACGCGGGCGCGGGAAGTTCCTTGGCGCGCTGCTCGGCCACCACGTCGGAGTGTCCGCCGCACCCGTGGTCGAGGTGCACGACGTGCCCGTCCGACGGCGAGTACTCATTGGTGCAGGCGCCGTAGAGCACTCCCAGGGAACCGCGCAGCGGGACGAAGTACGCGCAGGTGGCGCAGTTGGCGGGCGCCTCGCGGGAGAGTTCGTTGTTGGGGCCGGCCTCGCCGCGCTGCCACCGCTCGACGGCCTCGTCGCGGCCGTGGCGGCTCAGCACGCGCTGGCGGCCGAGGCCCAGTTCGGCGACCGTGGTGCGCAACTGCACCCAGTCGGCGTCGTCGCCGTCGTTGAGCTGGTCCGAGGCGGCGAAGCCGGGCTCCAGTCGCGGGTCGTTGTCGGGCGTGGCCATGAGCATGCCCGGGGCGATGTCTCCGGCGCCGATCCGGTCCTCCCACGGCACCCACTCGGGTGCCAGCAGTGCGTCAGGCTGCGGGAGGAGGACCACCTCGTTGACGGTGACGTTGCGGGCACGCGAGGCGCGCACCGTCGTGACGGCCCACCGCCAGTCGCGGTAGCCGGGCAGCAGGCACTCGAAGGAGTGGGTGACGATGCGGTCACCCTCCTCGGCGACGACACCCAAGTGTTCGCCGACGGCGTGTTCACCGCCTTGCTCGATGGCGGCCTCGCGCGCGAGGTCGACGGCTTCTGCCGCGGCAGCGTCCAGCTTGGGGGGCTTTGCCATGTATTACAGCTCCAGTTCGTCGGCGACACGGCGCAGCAGGGCGGCGACCTTTGTCGCGTGCCTGCCATCGGGGTGTCGCCGGTGGCGGTAGTCGTTGCCGATGCCGTCGAGCATCTTGATGAGGTCCTCGACGATGATCGCCAGTTGTTCGGGGTTCTTCCGCTGGGCCTTGGAGAGCGACGGCGGGGCGTCGAGGACACGGAGGCTGAGCGCCTGCTCGCCCTTGCGGCCCTCGATGACACCGAATTCCACGCGTTGGCCCGACTTGAGGGAGGTCACTCCGTCGGGAAGCGCGTTGGAACGCACGTAGACATCGCCGCCGCCGTCTTTGGTGATGAAACCAAAGCCCTTCTCGGCGTCGAAGAATCGCACTTTACCGGTTGGCACGTCGTCCTCACTTACTTGTTTCTCCAGTGGAGAGGCAAGTCTATCCGGTCAGCGACGCGCCTGCCGTGTCGCGGCCTTCCGGAGCGTCAGCGGAACAGGTCTGCGTGCTGCAGCTTCGAGGCCGCGGCCTCGTCGATCACCACGATGCAGTTGGGGTGGAACTGCAGGATCGAGGCTGGCATCACGGCAGCGACCGGGCCTTCGACCATCGCCGCGACGGCGTCGGCCTTGTGCTCGCCGGTGACGACCATGACCGCGCAGTGGGAATCCATGATGGTGCCGAGGCCCTGCGTCACGCAGTGGGTGGGCACCTGGTCGAGGGAATCGAAGAAGCGCGCGTTGTCCTCGCGGGTCTGCGGGGTGAGGACTTCGACGCGGGTGCGCGAGGAGAAGGAGGAGAACGGTTCGTTGAAGCCGATGTGGCCGTTGGAGCCGATGCCCAGCACCTGAACGTCCACGCCGCCGACGGCCTCGATCGCCGCGTCGTACTCCTCGACGGCGGCCTCCAGGTCTTCGGCTGCGCCGTCCGGCACGCGGACGCGCTCAGGGGCCATGCGCAGGGGCTCGACGACGGTGCGGTTGATGACGTTGCGATAGCTCTCGGGGTGTGCGGGGTCGATGCCGACGTACTCGTCGAGCGCGAAGCCGAGCGCGTGCGAGAAGTCGATGTCGCCCT
This sequence comes from Propionibacterium sp., assembly GCA_012837465.1. GTDB lineage: Bacteria > Actinomycetota > Actinomycetes > Propionibacteriales > Propionibacteriaceae > Arachnia. Next base: position 6,626 of record DURG01000030.1, read on the forward strand.
CGTCCTGGCGGCGTGCCAGTTCGGCGTAGAGGCCCAGCGGGGAACTGCCCGTGGCGAGCCCGATGACGGGGGTGGCCAAGCCTGAAAGGTGCTCGATGACCTTGTCAGCGGCGACTCTGCCGACCTCTTCCTCATTCGCGACGATGATGATTTCCATACTGCCTACCTCCCTGCAATGCCCGCCGGTGCGCCCGGCGCTGCCCTTTCGCCAAGGGTATTGCCGCAGGCGGGAAACGCGCATGACTTGTTCATTACAGATGTCTGAATGAACAGTTCCTGCGCGCAGTTGGGACGGGGCCACCGACTACCATGGGCCCATGGCGACGTGGAAGGACGGCGCGGCCTACGCGCCCACAGAGAGGCCCGACGGGTTCGCTACCCCGGTGACGGACCCTCTTCCTGCCGGCGCGCCCTACAACGCCGAGACGCCGGGCCCCATCCCCCACCCACAGGGCTTCGAGCCCATGCCGCCGCACCAGCCGCTGGGCGAGATCGGCCCAGCGGCGTCCAGCGCACGGGATCCGCGGGATGCGTTCACCGTCGCCTCTTCCCTGGTGACGGCCGGGCCGGACGGCGCCCCCGCAGGCCCGCGCGATCCGCGGATGCCGTTCCCGATGGCGGTGCAGTCTCCACTGGACACCTCGCCCCCGCCGCCCACGGGCCCGCCGCTGGCCCCGCCGTCGAACGAGCTCCTACCCAGCGGGGAGGCCA
>DURG01000393.1 GCA_012837465.1 Propionibacterium sp.
CCGGATCGTCGGGCTGTCCCTGGTCGCCATCTTGGTGGCCGTGCTCGCTGTCGTACCCGACGTGGTGGACCTCTCACGGGGCCAACAGGGCCATCGATTCGGCATCGGTGCGGGGCCTGCGGTAAACTGTGCGAGTTGCCTGGCGAGGGACCCCCAGGGTCCGTGATCGACTAGCTCGTTTCCTCGCTCGGCGCCTGCATGCGCATTACGAAAAGAGCTTGAGGAGAATCACATGGCTGCTGATGCCCAATTGAACGCCACGACCCGCACCGAGTTCGGCAAGGGGGCCTCCCGTCGCCTCCGCCGCGACGGCGCGACCCCCGCCGTCCTCTACGGCCACGGCTCGGACCCCGTGCACCTCGCACTGCCGGCCCAGGAGACCTTCCTCGCGCTGCGCACTGCGAACGCTCTGCTCGAGATCGCGGTCGACGGCGAGAAGAAGCCCGTCCTGGCCCTCGTGAAGCAGGTCCAGCGCAACCCGATCCGCCCCATCATCGAGCACGTTGACCTCCTCCTCGTCCGCGAGGGTGAGAAGGTTCAGGTCGACGTCTCCCTCGTCATCGTGGGCGAGGCCGAGCGCGGCAGCCTGCTCAACCAGGACCTCCAGTCCCTCACCGTCATGGCCCCCGCCACCGACATCCCCACCGAGTTCGAGGTGTCCGTCGAGGGCCTCGAGATTGGTGCCCAGGTGCTCGTTTCCGACATCACGCTGCCTGACGGCGTCGAGTCCACGATCGACGCCGACACCCTCATCGTCTCCGTCAACGCCCCCGTCGTTGAGGAAGAGGAAGACGAGACCGAAGAGGGCGTCGAGGGCGAAGAGTCCGACGACGACGCCGAAGGCGACGACACCGAAGAGTGACCAACGCCACCTACCTCGTGGTCGGGCTCGGGAACCCGGGCCCGACCTACGAGGTCACCCGACACAACGTCGGATACTGGGCCGTAGCGGATCTTGCCGACCGCTACGGCTCCGGCTTTTCCCTGAACTCCCGGCAGAAGGCCGAGATCGCGACGGTGGTGCTCCCCGGGCCCGACCCCGTCAAGCTGGTGCTCATCCGGCCCACCACCTACATGAACCTGTCCGGCGTGGCCGTCAAGGCCGTGGCCTCGTTCCACAAGATCGAGCCGGATCACGTCATCGCGGTCCACGACGAACTCGACCTGGACCCCACCCGGCTGAGGGTCAAGTTCGGTGGGGGAGACAACGGCCACAACGGCCTCAAGTCGATGCGCCAACACCTCGGCACGGGCGACTTCTACCGCGTGCGGGTCGGCATCGGCCGCCCGCCCGGCCGTCAGCCCGCGGCGGACTATGTGCTGGCCAAGCTGAAACCCAAGGACTTCGACCACATGCTGGTCGACGCTGCCGTGGCCGGCGACGCCGTCGAGTCCCTCGTGCGCGAGGGCCTCGTCGCCACCCAGAACAAGTTCAACTCCTGAGTCCCGCCGCCCATCCGTCCGCGAGCAATTGGATGGGGTCGTGGTCCGGTTTGGCTGTTTTTCCCGGCGTGCCGCTCCGTGACCCCATCCAATTGCTCACGGAGAGGACGGCCGGAAGCGTGGAAGGATAGATTCGTGAAGTACCCAGGCCTGCTCAAGGCACTCGAGGCGTCCGAAGGGCTCCAGTACACGCTCGCCGATGCGCGACGCTCCGGCGTCACCACGCTCGACGTCACCACCGTCAACTCCTTCTTCCCACTGCTGACTGCCGCGCTCGCGGAGGAGTCGACGCGCACGGTGCTGCTCATCACCTCCACCTACCGCGAGGCCGAGCAACTCACCAGCGAGGTGGGCGGGCTCCTCGGCCAGGAGCACGTCGCCTACTACCCGGCCTGGGAGACCCTCCCGCACGAGCGCCTCTCGCCGCGCGCCGACACCGTCGGCCGACGCCTCGCCGTACTGCGCAGGTTGGCCGAGGGTGGGGACCCCTCGATACACCCGCTCGTTCCTCGCGGGCACTCGGGGACCGGGGGCGAGGCGTCGCCCACGCCCCCCAAGGTCGTCGTGGCCCCCGTGCGCTCCATCCTCCAGCCCCAGGTCAAGGGACTGGCCGACATGGTGCCCGTCCGCCTGGCGGTGGGGGAGACCTACGAACTGAGCACCCTGCTGGCCGACCTCTCGGGCGCCGCCTACAACCGGGTCGACATGGTCGAGCGCCGCGGCGAGTTCGCCGTGCGCGGCGGCATCGTCGACGTCTTTCCCCCGACGGAGGATCACCCCGTCCGCGTCGACTTCTTCGGCGACGAGATCGACGAGATCCGCTACTTCACCGTCGGCGACCAGCGCTCCACCGGCGAGACCACGGATGCGATGATCGCCCCGCCCTGCCGCGAACTGCTCCTCACGCCGGAGGTGCGGCGCCGCGCGAAGTCACTGGCCCTGGCGCACCCGGAACTGGGCGACATGCTCACCCGCATCGCCGAGGGCCAGGCGGTGGAGGGCATGGAGGCCCTCATCCCCGCCCTCGTCGACGGCCTCGAACTGCTCGTCGACGTGCTGCCCAAGGGCTCGCTCATCCTCGCCGCCTCCCCGGAACTGATCCGCACCCGCGCCGCCGAACTCGTGGCCACCAGCCAGGAGTTCCTCGACGCCAGTTGGGCCGCGGCCGCCGGCGGCGGAACCTCCCCGATCGACCTGGGCGCCTCCGCCTACTGGGCGCTCGGCGACGTGCGCCAGCACGCGCTCGAGATCGGGCACCGGTGGTGGTCGCTGTCTCCCTGGCTCGCGGCCCCTGAGGACGCAGAGGACGAGGGCCCCGCCATCCCCGATGCGGATTCGGTCCACTCGCGTTCGCTCGACGTCACCGCCAGCGAGGCCTTCCGCGGCGACACCGACGCGGCCGTGACCCACATCCGCCAACGCCTCGCCGACGGCTGGCGCATCGTGCTCACCGTCGAGGGGCAGGGCCTGGCCAACCGCCTCGTCGAACTCCTCGGCGAGGCAGACATCCCCGCAGCCCTCGACGACCTCGCCACGGAACCCGCCGACGGCAGGGTCACCGTGGTCCTCTCCACCCTTCGGCACGGCTGGCGCGCGGAGGGCCCCAAGCTCGAGGTCATCACCGCCGGAGAGCTCACCGGGCAGGTCGAACTCGACCGCTCCCAGCGCAAGCTCCCGCAGCGCCGCAAGCCCACCATCCAGCCGCTCGAGCTCAAGGCCGGCGACCCGGTCGTCCACGAGCAGCATGGTGTCGGCCGCTTCGTCGAACTGATCCAGCGCACCGTCCAGGGCAACACCCGCGACTACCTCGTCATCGAGTACGCGCCCAGCAAGCGCGGCCACCCGGGCGACCGCCTGTTCGTGCCCATGGATCAGCTCGACCAGCTCTCCCGCTACGTCGGCGGAGAGGAGCCGCAACTCGACAAGATGGGCGGCGCCGACTGGAACAAGCGCAAGGCCAAGGCCCGCAAGGCAGTGCGCGAGATCTCGGCCGAACTCATCAAGCTCTACGCCGCCCGCCAGGCCACCAAGGGCCACGCCTTCGGTCCCGACACCCCCTGGCAGCGCGAACTGGAGGATTCGTTCAGCTTCGTCGAGACCAACGATCAGCTCTCCGCCATCACCGAGGTCAAGCAGGACATGGAGCAGCTCGTGCCCATGGACCGCCTCATCTGCGGCGACGTCGGCTTCGGCAAGACCGAGATCGCCGTGCGCGCCGCGTTCAAGGCCGTGCAGGACGGCAAGCAGGTGGCCGTGCTCGTGCCCACCACGCTGCTCGTCACGCAGCACTACCAGACCTTCGCCTCCCGCTTCGCGGGCTTCCCCGTGCAACTCGCACAGCTCTCGCGCTTCCAGACCGATGCGGAGGCCAAGAAGATCGTCGACGGGTTGGCCACCGGCCGCATCGACGTCGTCATCGGCACCCACCGCCTGCTCAGCAAGGAGATCCAGTTCAAGGACCTCGGTCTCGTCATCATCGACGAGGAGCAGCGCTTCGGCGTCGAGCACAAGGAGCGCCTCAAGGCCATGCGGGTCAACGTCGACGTGTTGTCGATGTCGGCGACCCCCATCCCGCGCACGCTCGAGATCGCCATCACCGGCATCCGTGAGATGAGCGTGATCGCCACTCCGCCCGAGGAGCGCCACCCCGTGCTCACCTTCGCCGGCCCCTACGACGACGGGCAGGTCAAGGCCGCCATCCGCCGCGAACTCGCACGTGAGGGGCAGGTCTTCTTCGTGCACAACCGCGTCGGCACCATCGAGAAGACCGCCGCCCACCTGCGCGAGCTGGTGCCCGAGGCCCGGATCGCGACGGCGCACGGACAGATGAGTGAAAAGCGCCTCGAGCAGGTCATGCAGGACTTCTGGGAGCGCCGCGCCGACGTGCTGGTGTGCACCACCATCGTCGAATCCGGGCTCAACATCCAGAGCGCCAACACGCTCATCATCGACAGCGCCGACAAGATGGGCCTGTCGCAGCTGCACCAGCTGCGCGGCCGCGTCGGGCGTTCTCGCGAGCGCGGCTACGCCTACTTCCTGTACCCGGCGGACAAGGTGCTGACCGAGGCCTCCCACGAACGGCTGGCCACCATGGCCGCCAACACCGACCTCGGTGCGGGCATGGCCATCGCCATGCGCGACCTCGAGCTCCGCGGCGCCGGCAACCTCCTCGGCGAGGACCAGTCCGGCCACATCGAAGGCGTCGGCTTCGACATGTACCTGCGGATGGTGGGGGAGGCCGTGGCCAACTGGCGCGGCGAGGACACCGAACCAGAGCCCACGATGCGCGTCGAGATCCCCGTCGACGCCCACCTGCCGGACGACTACATCACCTCCGAGCGGCTCCGACTTGAGATGTACAAGCAGATCGCCGAGATCCGCACCCAGGCCGACATCGACGGCGTGCGCGCCGAACTCACGGACCGCTACGGTGAGCCGCCGCCCGCCGTCGAGCAGCTCTTGGGGGTCGCGGCGCTACGCAACCTCGCCCGCGACCACGGCGTCCAGGAGATCATCCCGCAGGGCAAGGTGGTGCGCTTCTCGCCGCTGGTGCTGCCGGAGTCCAAGCAGATGCGCCTCAAGCGCCTCTACCCGGGTTCTGTGGTCAAGGATGCCACCGAGCAGATCCTCGTCCCGAAGCCCGACACCGACGACTACCTCGGCTGGGTGACCACCCTGCTCACCCAGCTGTTCGCCTGAGTGACCCATGGGCCCGGTGAGGGGGCGGTAGGGTCTCGGGCATGAACCTGTGCCGGGCGTTCTACGTCAACGTGGCGCTGGTACTGGCGGCCTACGCGGTGTGCTACCTCCTCGGGCAGGGCCCCCTCGCGCACCTCTACACCCCCGAGTGGACCTCGCGGCGCATCTGGTTCGTGTTCGCCCCCGCCACCCTCGCCGTGGCCATGTTCGGCCCGCCGCGTGCCTGGTGGTGGAGCCTGGCCGGGTACCCCGTCGGCGTGCTGCTCGGCGAACTCATCGGCCTGCCCCTGTACCGGGCGGCCCTCGCACGCCTCGAGGACCAACTTCGTGACCCCAGCTACCAGCAGGACTGGCAACCCGGGCATCCGGGCTGGTGGATCACCATCCTCGTCTTCTTGGCTGCGACCGTCATCGGCTGGCTGGTCCAGCGCCGCCGCCAGGCTGGGGTAACCTGTTCGCGGGCCTGAAACCCGCCCGTCTCGAGAGGACCTTCATGAAGCTCACGCGTCTCGTTCCCGCGGCCGTCGCCGCCGTCGCGCTGCTGGCAGGCTGCAGCCCCACCCCGGGCACCGCCCTGATCGTGGACGGCAATCGCTACACCGAGGGCCAGGTCGACCAGATCGTCGACGGCTGCGCCGAGGCCCTCGAGATCACTTCGGACCAGATCCGCCGCTCCGGCGTTGTCGGCACGCTCCTCCTCGGCGAACTGTTCGACTCCTTCGAGGCCGACGTCAGCGACGAAGACCTCGAGGCCGCCGCCGGCCAGATGGGCTCCCAGCAGCTGTTCGACGTCGACGACTGCCGCCCGCTCGCCCTGGCCAACACCAAGGTCCAGATGCTCGGTGGCCTCGACCCGCAGATGATCCAGGACGGCGCGCAGGGCCTGGACGTGCAGCTCAACCCGCGCTACGGCAAGTGGGCTCCCGACACGCCCCAGCTGCTCGACGGCTCCGGCTCGCTGTCGGTGCCCACCGTCGCGTTCCGGTGACCTCTGAACTCGAGCGCCTCCGCCAGGTCATGGCGGAACTGCGGGTCAAGTGCCCGTGGGACGCCGAACAGACCCACCGCTCGCTGCTGAACCACCTCATCGAGGAGGCCTGCGAGGTCGTCGACGCCGTCGAGGCCGGAACGGATGAGGAACTCGTCGAGGAACTCGGCGACGTCCTCCTGCAGGTCTACTTCCACGCGAAGATCGCGGAGGACGAGGGGCGCTTCGACCTCGAGGACGTTGCCCGCGGCATCTCCGACAAGCTGATCCGCAGGCACCCCCACGTCTTCGGTGACGAGGACATCCCCGAGGACATGTGGGAGAACTGGGAGAAGCGCAAGGCCGTGGAGAAGGGCCGCACGTCCGCGCTCGATGGCATCGCCGAGTCCCTCTCGGTCATCGGCCGGGCCCACAAGGTGGTGTCGCGCACCCGCTCGCACGGGGTCGCCATCGACCTGCCCTCCGAACCCATCGACGAGGCAGCGGTCGGCCGCGAAATACTCTCACTGGTCGCACGGGCCCAAGCCAACGGGATCGACGCCGACGCCGCCGCACGCCACGCCCTACGGGACCTCGAGGCGCAGATCCGCGCCACCGAACCGGCGGCGGAATAAACCTGTTCACTGGAGTTGCCCCAACGGTGGCGCTCCCCGGGGTTACGGCTAGGCTTGACCCTGAAAAGAGACACTCTTTGAAAGGGACCATTCATGGCATCCATCGAATTCATCCAGGCACGCGAGATCCTCGACTCCCGCGGCAACCCGACCATCGAGGTCGAGGTCGAGCTGGAGTCCGGCGCCCAGGGTCGCGCCGCCGTCCCGTCGGGTGCCTCCACGGGCGCCTTCGAGGCCGTTGAGCTTCGCGACGGCGACAAGGGCCGCTACGGCGGCAAGGGCGTCCTCACCGCGGTGAAGAACGCCACCGAGGCCATTGGCGAGGAGATCCTCGGCCTGGACGCCTCCGAGCAGCGACTCGTCGACATGGCGATGTTGGAACTCGACGGCACCGACAACAAGGGCAAGCTCGGCGCCAACGCCATCCTCGGCGTCTCCATGGCCATCGCCCACGCCGCCGCCGAAGAGGCCGGCCTCCCGCTGTACAAGTATGTCGGCGGCCCCAACGCGCACATCCTGCCTGTGCCCATGATGAACATCCTCAACGGTGGTTCGCACGCTGATTCCAACGTCGACATCCAGGAGTTCATGATCGCCCCGATCGGCGCCGAGTCGTTCGCCGAGGCCCTCGAGATGGGCGCCGCGGTCTACCACGCACTCAAGGCCGTCCTGAAGGACCGTGGCCTCTCCACCGGCCTCGGCGACGAGGGTGGCTTCGCGCCCAACCTCGAGTCGAACCGCGCCGCGCTCGACCTCATCCTCGAGGCCATCAAGAAGGCCGGCTTCGAGCCCGGTGCCGACGTTGCGCTCGCGCTCGACGTGGCCGCCTCCGAGTTCTTCGAGGACGGCTCGTACCTCTTCGAGGGCGAGAAGAAGACCGCCGCCCAGATGGTCGACTACTACGCCGAACTCGTCGACGCCTACCCGATGGTCTCCATCGAGGATCCGCTGAACGAAGAGGACTGGGACGGTTGGAAGACCATGACCGACCGCCTCGGCGACAAGGTCCAGCTCGTCGGCGACGACCTGTTCGTCACCAACGTCACCCGCCTGCAGAAGGGCATCGACACCAACACCGCCAACGCGCTGCTGGTGAAGGTCAACCAGATCGGTTCGCTGTCGGAGACCATCGACGCCGTCGACCTCGCGCACCGCAACGGCTTCCGCACCATGATGTCGCACCGTTCCGGTGAGACCGAGGACACCACGATCGCCGATCTCGCCGTCGCGCTCGGCTGCGGCCAGATCAAGTCCGGTGCCCCCGCCCGTACCGACCGCGTGGCCAAGTACAACCAGCTGCTCCGCATCGAGGAAGACCTCGACGAAGCCGCCGTGTACGCCGGCCGCTCCGCGTTCCCGCGCTTCCAGGCCTGATTCGACGAAGGGCCGCCGGGCATCAGGTTCGCCTGATGCCCGGCGGCCCTTTGCCATCCCCGAACATGTGTGTCGGTTGACGGCGATTTCGGCTGGTGCGGCAGACTGGTCAGGTGGCGCAATCACCTCGAACCGGCAACGCAGGTCCAGGCCGCGGAACCCCGCGGACGAAGACCAGCGCGCGCCCGGGCGAGCGCAGCCGCAAGCCCGCCGTCGAGCCCCTGCCCGAGCAGGAGGTGCCCAAGGCACTGAGCACCAAGCCGACGCCGGCGCCCCGCACGAGCAGGGCCGCCACCGCCACCTGGCGCCTCGTCGTCCTCCTCGCGGTCATCGCGGGCATCGGCCTCGTGCTGGCCAACTCGCTGCGGGTCTATTTCGCCCAGTCCGCGGAGATCGCCGCAGTCCGCGCAGAGATCGCGGCGGAGCAGGAGCGCATCGCCGAGATGCAGGATCAGGTCGCCCGCTGGGAGGATCCGGAGTATGTCCGTTCCGTCGCCCGCGTCCGGCTGGGCTGGGTCATGCCCGGCGAGATCGGCTACCGCGTGATCGACGCTGACGGCAACCCGCTCGAGGGCGCCACGATGGACGAGCCCGCGCCGGAACTCCAGGGCGAGTGGTACGAGAAGATGTGGACCTCTGTGAAGCTTGCCGACACCCCGGCAGAAGAGGAGTAGCCATGAGCGAACCCACGCGCGAGGACCTCGCCGCCGTCGAGCTGCAGTTGGGCCGCGAGCCCAGGGGGGTCGTCGAGGTCGCCTGGCGCTGCCCCTGCGGCAAGCCCGGCGTGGTCAAGACCGAGCCCCGCCTCCCCAACGGCACCCCGTTCCCCACCACCTACTACCTCACCTGCCCCCGCGCGACGTCTGCCACCTCCACGCTCGAGGCCTCTGGCCTGATGGCGGAGATGACCAAGCGGCTGAAGACCGACGAGGAACTCGCCGCCGC
>DURG01000394.1 GCA_012837465.1 Propionibacterium sp.
AACAACCCGCGGCGCTGCCCCGGAGGCGGCGGCAATTCGGCCGCGACCAGCCCCGGGGCGTCCGGCAAAGCGCGGACCTGGACGCCATGCGAGACGCCGGAGAACAGCTCGCCGCTGTCGACCCACAGTGAAGCGCGCACGCAACGCTGCTCAGGGACCACCACCCATCAGCCGTCAGGTTGCGACGGCCTCTGCTTCGGCCTCTGCCTCGACCTTCTCGCGCTGCGACTCCACCACGACGTTGACCGCCACCGCCAGCAGGGTCAACGCGAGCAGGAAGTAGACGCCCCGCTCGACCATGATCGCGTAGGGCTCCAGCGCGAAGTTGCGCGCGGAACTGCCGGGGCCGAACAGGAGGCGCATCCCCTGCGCGACGATGGTCTGCACCTGCATCGCGATGGCGAACGCGACGCAGAACAGCACCATCGGGATGACGCCCGCGCTGGCGATCTTGGCGAGCGCGCGCATGGCGTTGCGCACGGGGGTCGCGACGGGTTCGGCCGCGCGCGCCGCGACCCTCTTGATCGGCGGCAGCTTTTTCTGCCGGGCGTTGATCTCCTCGGCCGTCTCGACCTTGAGCACCGAGCTCTTGAGCTGGTGCCCGTAGACGGCCGCACCGATGGCCAGCCAGGCGACCGGAACGATGACCAGCGAGCCGAGGCTGCCGATGAATCCGGTCACCGAGTCGAGGATGGAGGTGGCCCAGCCGCCCCAGGCGCGGGCGACCTCGACGGCCCGCTCGTACCCGTCGACGAGCCCGGCCACCACGCGTCGGGTCTGCACCCACTGGTTGAGCTCCTCGAGCTGCGAGGTGAAGGAGTGCGCGAGCGAGACCATCCACAGCACCTCGAGGTAGATGGCGAAACCCGCCCAGCCGAGCGACTTCTTGGACAGTTCCTTGACGGTGATGAGCTTGCGGATGACGAGGGCGCCGACGATCATCGCAACCAGGCCCCAGCCCTGCGCGTAGGTGGTGCGGCTGAAGTCCATGGTGGACCAGTTGGCGTTGGCCGACTCGTCGGCGAAGGCGTCGACGAGGAAGACCCGCACGTCCTGCGTGAGCAGCCCGGCGGAGGCGTAGACCGCGAGGAACGGGAGCAGCACCTGGGCCGCGACGGTGAGGTCCCCGCGGAACCGCTCCGCCGGCGTGGCGGGCTCGAGCATCCCCTGGAAGGCGCTCAGCGATGGCGTGAGGGCGCGCATCATGAGCACCATCGACAGGAGCGTGCACATGGGCGCCAGTGGCACGACGAACAGTGCGAGGGTCGCGCTCCAGTTCGACACCCACGTCGCCAGCCAGAGGAACCCCATGCGGCCGGCCCAGCCGAGGAGGAACAGCACCACGAGTTGCGGCCAGTGCGTCGCGAGCACGCGGGCGCCGCCGACGAAGAGTCGCCCCAGTGGTCGCGCCCCGTCGGCCAGCATGTCCTTCACGGGCGCCAGCCTAACGCCCGAGTGGTCCCCGAGCACCGCGAAAGGGCCGGACTTGGGGGGCCGGGCTAACGTCGAGGCATGCGACTTTCGGTACTCGACCTCATCTCCGTGCGCCGCAACCAGACCACGGCCCAGAGCCTGCGCGCCTCCAAGCAGATGGCCGAGGCGGCAGACCGGCTCGGGTTCACCCGCTACTGGGTGGCCGAACACCACAACACCGACTCGGTGGCCTCCACCAGCCCCGCCGTCGAACTCATGTACCTCGGGCAGGACACCGAGCAGATCCGGCTCGGCTCCGGCGGCGTCATGCTGCCGAACCACGCTCCCCTCGCCGTGGCGGAGCAGTTCGCCCTCCTGACCGCGGTCTACGGCGACCGCATCGACCTGGGCATCGGGCGCGCGCCCGGCACGGATCCGATCACGTCGGCTGCCATCCGCGGGCACCTCGGCGGCGGCCACTTCGTCGACGCGGACGGCCGCCCCATCGACCCCGTGCGCGAGTTCCCACGCAACGTGACCGACATCCTCACGCTGCTCAGCCCCCATGGCGCGGAGGTGCGGCTGCCGCGCGGGCAGACGTACCAGCTCCGCGCGGCCCCCGACGTCGAGCACGCGCCCCAGGTGTGGCTGCTGGGCTCCAGCGACTACTCGGCCCAACTCGCCGCCGCGATGGGCCTGCCGTACGTGTTCGCGCACCACTTCAGCGGCCGCGGCACCCGCCAGGCACTCGACCTGTATCGCGGCAGCTTCGAGCCATCCGAGCATGACGAGGCACCGCGCACGTTCCT
>DURG01000395.1 GCA_012837465.1 Propionibacterium sp.
GACGGGGCCTCGTCCGTGCTACTGGCCGCCAGCATCCTCGGCGCCACCGTGATGCCGCACGCCATCTACGCGCACTCGTCGCTGACCCGGGACCGCTTCGGGGAGAGCGACCTTCCACCCGAGCGGCTGAAGCGCGCCACCCGCGTCGACGTGACGGTGGCGCTCGGCATCGCCGGCTCGGTCAACCTCGCCATGCTGCTCGTCGCCGCCACCGTGCTGCCCGGCGTCCCCGGCACCGAGAGCCTCGAGGGCGCCCACGAGGCGATCCACCACGCGCTGGGGGCGACGGCGGGCATGCTGTTCGCCGTCGCCCTCCTGGCCTCGGGGTTGGCTTCGACGGCGGTGGGGGCTTACGCCGGCAGCGACATCCTGGGCGGGCTCTTCCGTGCCAAGCTCAAGACGCTCACTCGACGGTTGATGACGATCATCCCGGCGGTGCTCATCCTGGCCACCGGCATCGACCCCACGCTGGCGTTGGTGCTCAGTCAGGTGGTGCTGTCGTTCGGGATCCCGTTCGCCGTCGTGCCGCTGATGTGGCTGGCGTCGCGGAAGCAGTTGATGGGGGAGTACGTGAACTCGCGCGGCATCACCATCGCTGGGTGGATCGTGACGGCCGGCATCATCGCGTTGAACGTGGGCCTCGTGGTGATTGAACTGGCCAGCCTCTGACTGCCTACCGCCATTCACTGTCAGATTGACACTTGGAGGCCCTGGTCGGTGATGTCCGGGATCACCGGGTGGGTTTGACCCAGATGGCGTCCGTGGCCGCGCGGCCGAGAGTGAGCATGCCGTCGGCCCCCTCGACGACGACCTCCACGCCGCCGGAGTACGGCGCGCCCGGCTGGGCCTCGACGACCGATCCGATCCCGATCCCGCGCTCGGCGAAGAACTGCAGCAACGCCGGATCGTCATCCGCGATCCGTTCGACGCGTGCGCCGCGGCCGGTGCCGAGATCCGTGAGGGTGACGGCGTCGAGCGCGAGGACAGAACCGTCCGGGCGGGGGATGGGATCCCCGTGGGGATCGCGCTGCGGCTGGCCGAGGTGCTCGTCGATGCGCTCCATCAGGAAATCCGAGACGGCGTGCTCGAGGTGGTCTGCCTCCTCGTGCACCTGATCCCAGCGGTAGCCGAGCACCTCGACCAGGAAGGTCTCGAGCAGCCGGTGGCGGCGCACCATCGCGACCGCGTGCGCGCGGCCTTCGGCGGTCAGCGTCATGGAGCCGTACTTGGTGTGGTCAACCAGGCCGAGGTCATGCAGCTTGCGGATGGCATCCGAGGCCGTGGACATCCGCACGCCCACACGGGCCGCGACCGCCGAGGTGGTGACGGGCTCGTCAGACCACTCCCCAAGGCCCCAGATGGCCTTGAGGTAGTTCTGATGGCTGGTCGACAGCACCGAGACGGACATGTTCCGATGCTAACAAACCTCAGGTTTCGGCTCACCGAACAATCAGGCCGCCGAAGGGGTGCTCAGGCGTGAGCGTTCGTAGGCGACGAGGGCTGTGGCCGAGAGTTCCGCCGGTGACGGACGAGGGGAGCGGACCCCGATGCCGGGGCCCGAGACGCTCCACAGGCCCTCCGGTGTGCATTCGCTCTTTGCCACGACGACGGCGCCCAGGGGCGTGACGAAGGAGAGCCGCGGACGGTGGTCGTCCACGACGATCAACCGCTCAAGCTCGGGACGCACCGCGATGAGATGCGACTTGACGGAGAAGATCAGCAGCAGGTCTGCCAGGCCGGTGTCGGTCATCAAATCGTTCATGTGGACCACTGTGCACGAGGCCTCTGACAATTTTCGCCCGCCTGTTCGTGGCGCTGTCCCGGTTCTGCCCCGCCAGCCCGTTGCGTCGCCTCGAGTTGCGGGTGAGCCCGTCGTTGGATCGGTATGGGAAGCTAGCGACGTGACTCCCCTCGTGCTGACGTTCCCAGACTTCGATCCCGTCGCCGTCGAAATCTTCGGCCTCAAGATCCACTGGTACGCGATCATGTACCTGCTCGCCTTCGCCATGGCGTACGGCCTGATGCGCCGGCGCCTGCGTCACGAGCCCTACCGCACCATCACCAAGCCGGAGGCCTGGACGCCGGCCGACATCGAGGACATCCTCCTCGTCGCCATCGTCGGCGTGCTCGCCGGTGGGCGTCTCGGCTACACCTTCTTCTACAAGCCCGCCCACTACTTCGCCAACCCCCTCGACATCTTCAAGCTCTGGGATGGCGGCATGAGCTTCCACGGCGGCGCGATCGGCGTCATTCTCGGCCTCGCCTGGTACGCGTGGCGCAAGAAGCGGCCCTTCCTGCAGGTGGGAGACTTCCTCACCCCGGCCGTCCCCATCGGCCTGGCCGCTGGCCGCTTCGGCAACTTCATCAACGGCGAGCTCTGGGGCCGCCAAGCCCCCGATTCGCTGCCGTGGGCCATGATCTTCCCCACCGGCGGCGACGTCGCGCGCCACCCGTCGCAGCTTTATCAGATGCTCCTCGAGGGGCTCCTCCTGTTCGTCCTGCTCTGGCTGTACGCCCGCAGGCCCCGCTACCGCGGCCAGGTCTCGGGCCTGTTCCTGTTCGGCTATGGCGTGTTCCGCTTCATCGCCGAGTTCTGGCGCGAGCCTGACGCGCACCTCGGCATCCTGGGCCTCGGCCTCTCGATGGGCCAGTGGCTCTCGCTGCCGATGATCCTGATCGGCTTCGGCATGTGGGCATGGGCCACCAAAGTGAAGGTCGACGACCGCGAGGAGCCTGTGGACAACCCTGAGGACAACGCTGACGGCGGGCTCACGGACGAAGGCCAGGCTGAGGCCGCCGTCGACCCGGAAGACACGCCCAGTCAGGCCCAGATTGAGGCGGACGAGCCGCCGCCCGGGCAATGATTCGCAAGTTGTCCACAGCCTGTCGAACAACATCGTTTACTACGGCGTGTCGTTACGACCAAAAGGGGTTTGACAAGCATGGATGCTGAGTTTCCCGATGGCGGGAGAGCTGGGGACAACCCGGTGGAGAACTCGTGGCCCGCGATACCCCTGATGCTCTTCGACGGCGACTGTGGCTTCTGCACCCGTTCGGCCCTTGCGTCCCGGGGGCGCTGGTTCCGGGCGCGGGTGGACGTGCGGCCCTTCCAGCGGGTCGACCTGGTTGTCCACAACCTCACTGTGGACAAGTGTGGGGAAACCCTCCACGTGGTGGACAACGACGGTTCAGTTCACGTCGGCAGCGATGCGGTGGCCGTGGTGCTGAGGGAGTCGCGCTTTCCTTGGCCCGTCATTGGGGCGTTCCTGCGGCTTCCGGGCGTGCGGTGGGTGGCGCAGAGGGCGTACGCGATCGTCGCGAGGAACCGGCACAAGCTGCCCGGTGGTTCCGCCGCTTGTGAGTTGTAGTCCCTCGATACACCCCGTGGGGATGCGCCGCTCGGCTCGGGCTGGTCGACCCACGGGGCACTCGGGACCCGGGTGGGGCGTCAGCGCTCCAGGTGCGGGTCGACCCAGGCAGCGGGGTCGCGCATGACGCGACCCAGCGCGGCCAGGCCCGCTCCCATCGCGGCGCGCAGCGGGGCCCGCTCGATGAACTCCAACTTGATGCCGAAGTGCGGGGCCCAGAGGACCCGCGTGACCAGTTCCTTCTCGAGGGGCTCGCGCAGCCATTCGCCCAGCCGTCCGAGATGGCCGCCCAGGCGGACGGTGGAGACGTCGAGCAGGTTCAGCGCGGCGCCGATGGCGATGCCGAGGGCCTCGGCGATCCGCTGCACCGCGGCGTGCGCCTTGGCATCGCCGTCCTCGAGGGCCTGGACGAGCGACTCGACGTCGTCCTGCCCGGCGGCATCGAGCAGGGCGTGCAGGCCGGCGACCGTCTCGAGGCAGCCGGCCGCGCCACAACCGCAGACGGTGCCGTCGGGGTCGACACAGATGTGACCCAGTTCGCTGGCCCAGCCGTGGCGTCCGCTCAGGAGCGAGCCGTCCATCGACACGGCGGCGCCGATACCCACCTCGCCGGTGACGTAGAGGAATGACGACCCGGGGGCCTCGCGCAGGACGGTGAGCGCGGAGCAGTCGATGTCGTTGCGGACGAAGAGGGGGATCTCCTCGCCGCGGAAGCTCACGTCCCAGAAGCTGGGCGGCTCGAATCCCTCCCATCCGAGGTTGGGGGCGCGCACGATCCGGTGGCCGTCACGGTCGACCAGGCCGGGCACGGCGAGGATCGCGCCGGCGACGCGGGCGCCGTCGGGCATCGCCTCCAGCGTCTTCAGCGCCAGTTCGGAGAGATGGCCCATGGCCTCCTCGACGGTCAGCTCAGTGGTGTTGAGCTCGATGGCCTCGCGGGCGACGGTCTCGCCGGTGAGGTCCACGAGCGTGGAGACCATGCGCTCGACGTTGACCTCGAGGCCCAGCGCGAAGACGGTGCCGGAGCGGATCCGCAGTGGCACCGCGGGGCGGCCGCGTGCCCCACCCACGGCCTCGCCCTCGTCGACGAGCTCTCCGAGGATGAGGTCGTCGACCAGGCGGGAGACGGTCGAGCGGGTCATGCCGAGCCGGCCGGCGATGTCGGCGCGCGAGACATTGCCGCCGTTGTCCATCACCTCGCCTAACACCAGCGCCAGGTTCCGTGCGCGTACGGAAGCCTGAGTCATCCCGGTTGCCATCGCGCGTTTCGCCTCGGCCATTGCCCCTCCTGGTCCGAATATTGTTTCGGTGCGCCTCATTGTTGCGGAAGTCGACACCGTGTGGGTGCCACCGCGTCAATCAGCCGACTTCTGGTCGTCCATCGGCGTGCGGCCACGCCGGCGCAGGATGCGGCGCAACTGCACGATGATGAAGAACACCACCATCACGGCCGCGATGGCGAGCAGGATCAGCGGCCACATGGGCACGTCGCCAGCAGAATCGACGATGACATCCAGCGGGAACAGCATGGGGCCCATCATGTCACCACCCGGCGCGCGCCGCGGGTAGCGCCGGCTGCCAGCAGCACCAGGAGGGGGAACTCCACGTAGACGTGGTAAGCGGCCAACACCGAATAGATCGTGCGGCCGGCGGAGTAGCTGGCGAGGAAGGCCACGTACAGGGCCGCTCCGGCTGCGACGGCGAGCGCAGGGAGTCGCCAGGCGCGAAGTGCGGGGACGGCCGCGTCGAACTCGTGCGACTCCTCGCGCCCGAACAGCGGGAAGAACCCGATCCACACCACGTAGTGCATGGATTGCAGCAGCGCGAAGGCCACTAGGAAGCGGGCTGCGACGGCGGGGTCGGCGCCCGGCGGGGCGCTGGCAGCGAGCACCCGGGCACCGTCGCCCACCCAGCCCGCGGCAGCGCCGGGATCGGTGTTGATGAAGCGGTCGAAGGCGCCGAGCACGATCGCGACGGGAATGGCCAGGGCCCACACGAGGTTCGCGCCGACGAACGCCGCCACGGCGCGGCCGGAGCCAAGCCGACGGCGCGCCCAGTCCCACAGGAACAGCAGCGGGATGAGGTTGTGGAGGTGCGTGAGCACGTGAAAGTACCAGGCCGGCCAGAGGAAGGCGGCGAAGGTGAGCAGCGCCACGGAGGCGAGCCCGGCCCGGCGCCACCCGGCGACCCAGGCCCCCGCGGCGAGGATCGCCATGCCGAGCAGGATCTCGACAGGTTGCCCCACCGTCGGGAACAGGGCGGCGAGCACGCGGGACAGCGCGATGAGGCTGAGGATGAGGGCCAGTACCGTGCCGAGGAGGGCGTCGACGGTGCCGCGGAAGCGGCCGATGACGTAGCGCAGCTCAAAGGCAACGTGCAGGAGGCCGAGCGCGGCGAGCCCGAAGGTGGTCAGCGGGATGGGCGCCGCCAGCGCGAGGGGTAGGAGGAGCAGCCCGGAGCCGGCGAGCGCGGGGCCGGCCCACACCAGGCCGCGGCGGGCGGTGGTGCGGGTGAGGGTGGCACTCATCGGTCGCGGTCTCGCCGGGCCTGCAGTTGGCGGCGGAGGCTGCGCACGAGGAAGAAGACGATCAGCAGGATGGGCACGGCGATGAAGAGCGCCACGCCGATGATCGGCAGCCAGATGCCGACCGGGCTGACATCGAGCAGGGGAAGCATCGCCGTCAGGATCATCATGGGATCATCGTTGCACGGCGGCCGGGCAGGAGGTGAGCATGGTGGCGTGGATCCTGGCGTACCTGGTCACGCTCGCCGTCGAGGTGCCCATCGTGCTGTGGCTGATGCGAGCTGCCGGCTGGGTGCCGCGCACCGTCGACGGCGGGTTGGGCTGGCCGGCCGCGGTCGCCGTCGCGTGGGGGCTGAATCTGACGCACCCGGTGCTGTGGTGGGTGGGGCCGCAGGGGCTGGGTGCGGTGCTGGCGGCCGAGGTGATCGTCGTGGCCGTGGAGGGCGTGGCGTTGGGCCTCATCGCCGGCCGGGCCACGCGTGATCCGCTGGGGGTCGCCGTGCTGATGGGCCTGTTGATCGCGTTCGCGGCGAACTTCGCGTCCTTCGCCGTGGGCGCGGGCCTGTATGGGGTCGGCTGGCTGCCCGCCTGAGTCGCCGACCACCTGCGCGGGCGGGGCGCGGTGGGTACCGTGAGGCTTGTCGACGCGTCACCCGTCTGAGAGGACCACCATGAAACTCACCATCCTCGGCGGCGGCGGATTCCGCGTGCCCCTCGTGTACAAGGCCCTCATCGCCGACGAGGCCCCAGGCCGGGTGACCGAGCTGCGCCTCTACGACACCGACGAGACGCGCCTCGGGGCCATCCGCGCGGTCCTCGACGAGCTCGCAGCCGAGGCGCAGGACCCGCCCACGCTGATCAGCACCACGGATCTCGGCGAGGCCCTGGCCGGTACGGACTTCATCTTCTCCGCCATCCGCGTCGGCGGGGCCCCGGGCCGGGCCCTCGACGAGAAGATCTCGCTTTCGCACGGCGTCATCGGCCAGGAGACCGTGGGCGCCGGCGGCATCTCCTACGCGTTGCGCGGCATCCCCGCCGTGCTCAAGATCGTCGAAGCCGTCAAGGAGCACGCGCCTGACGCCTACTTCATCAACTTCACCAACCCCGCCGGCGTGATCACCGAGGTGCTGCGCAAGCACCTGGGCGACAGGGTCGTCGGGATCTGCGACTCCCCCGTCGGGATGGCCCGACGCGTCCTCGACGTGCTCAAGGGCGCTGGCCTCGTCGCTGCGGACGTGCCCAACGTCAGCGCCGGCAGCGGTCGCGTCAAGCTCAAGTACGCCGGGCTGAACCACCTCGGGTGGCTCACCGGCCTCCATGTCGACGGCGAGGACGTGCTGCCCAAGCTCTTCGAGCGCCCGGACCTCATCGAGAGCTTCGAGGAGGGCCGCCTGTTCGGTGCCGACCTCATCCAGGCACTCAAGGCCGTGCCCAACGAATACCTGCACTACTACTACTTCCCCCGCGAGGCCTTCGCCGTCGACTCGGTCTCCGACAAGACCCGCGGCCGCTTCCTCGCCGAGCAGCAGAAGGGCTTCTACGAGAAGTCCGACGACGGGCTCAGCGCCCACGAGCGGTGGGATCGCACCCGCCTCGAGCGCGAGCAGACCTACATGGCCACCAACCGCGAGGCTGCCGGAAACTTCGAGCGCGACGAGGCCGACCTCGAGACGGGCGGCTACGACAAGGTGGCGCTGGCCATCATGCACGCCATCGCCAACGACACCCCCGTCGAGCTGATCCTCAACGTGGCCAACAACGGCGCCCTTCCCGACCTGGACGACGCCGCCGTCGTGGAGATCCCCTGCCGGGTGGACGCGTCCGGCGTCGCCCCGCTGGCCGGCGCCAAACTGCCGGACCATGGCCGCGGCCTGGTGATCAACGCCAAGTACGTGGAGCGCCGCACCATCGACGCGGCGCTCAACCAGTCGCGCGATGATGCGCTGCTGGCGCTCAGCCACCACCCCCTCGTCGACTCCTTCCACGTTGCCGAGGAACTCTTGGCCGACCTCGTCGCGGCCTTCCCCGAGGACCTCGCGTACCTCAGCGAGGATCCTGCGGACGATGGCGAGGCCCCTGTGGAGAATGCGGAGTCGAGCGAACAGCTAGCAGTTCACACTGAGGGCCCGTACCGATCCAACACCGCGTGGGCTGTAGCACTTGAAGCGGCGAAGGGGGCCGCCGCGGGCAACCCGGAATACAGGGATGCCGTGCAGGTGATTCGCCACTTGGGCTGGCGTGCACCCCAGGAAGCCGTGTCCTGGCACGAGGGCACGACCCCCAGCGTGGTCGCGAACAGCCCCGCGATGGGCGTGGTGCCCGGGATGGCCGTGCAACGCGCGATGGCGCTGGTCGTCGCTCGGCTGGTGGAGACCGCCAGTACGCCTCTGCAACGGGAGCACGCGGCCATGTTTGCCGCGATGGTGGGCTAGCCCACTGCGTCAACTGCTGAGTTCGTCCACGGCCTTGGCGTAGTCGGCGGCGAGCTTGCCGAGATCGACGCGGTGCCGCCCGATTCGGCACCGCTTCTCGCCGTGCTCGATCTCCTCCCGCGCCCACTGCTTGCGGGCCAGGGGGAGGAGGTGTTCGGGGAGCCCGCCGTCGCGGTTGGTGACCCGCCACCAACTCACCTCGCCGCCGTGGACGGACATGATGGAGCCGACGCGACGCGCGCTGGTGCCGACGAGTTCGGCGATCTCCCCATAGGAGACGACGGAGCCGGGCGGCACCTGCTCGACGGCGCGCAGCACCAACTCGATGGTGACTTCGGGGTCGCGTCCCTCGATGCGTTTCGCTCGTTCCTCACGAAAGGCTCGGGAGCCGGAACTGTTGCCGGCCATGCTCAGGCCTGACGGGCGAGCAGGTCGGGCAGTACGTCGTCGAGTTGGCCGTTGACCACCTCGTGGGCGAGGTGGTCCATCGCCGTCTCGGTGGCGTTGACGATCACGCCGTAGGCGCCGTGCCCGATCGCGGTGGGGAACAGCCCAGCCACCGGGTAGACCCCCAACGAGGTGCCGACGGCGACGATCGCGTCGCAGTCCTCGACGGCGTTGATCGCTGCCTCGATCACGTCGGGCTCGAGCACCTCCTCGAACAGGATCACCGTCGCACGGGTGATGCCACCACAATCCGGGCAGCGCGGATCCTCCTCGCCGGCGTTGACTCGGTCGATCATCTCCTCCATGGGGCCGGTCTTCCCGCACATCTCGCAGCGCCACTGGCGCATCGAGCCGTGCACCTCATGGACCAGTTCGTCCGAGGAACCCGCCACCTGGTGCAAACCGTCGGTGTTCTGCGTGATGATCGCGCGGAGACGCCCCTGCTGCTCCAGGTCGACGATGGCCTCGTGCGCCTTCGTGGGCTTGGCAGTCCACACCTCGGGGGTCGCGCGGCGGCGCCAGGCGGCCTTGCGGACGTCCTCGTCGTTGAGGTACCAGGAGAGGGTGGAGACGAGCTCGGCGTATGGGTCCTTGGTCCACAGGCCCTCGGGGCCGCGGAAATCGGGGATGCCCGCGGCGGTCGACAGGCCGGCGCCGGACAGGATCACGATGCGGTTGGCTTCAGCGAGAGACGAGATGGCCATGCCCCCATCATGCCCGGCGCCCGGGCCGCGGTGGGCATTGTGAACCTGTGCGGCGGAGTTGCCGCACAGGTTCACAATGCCTGCGTCAGGAGGTCGCTAATGTGACCCCCGTGGTTGCAATAAGGTTAGGCAAAGCTAACCTAAACCCATGACTCTCGTGGAACTCTTCGCCTCCCGGCGTTGCAAGACGGCCCAGGCGCTGTCCGAGCAGTCGACCCGCACGCTCGACACGCTGCCCATCGGGGAGGAGCGCACCCTCGTCGGCTTCGACCACGACGACGTGGTGGCGCGCAGGCTGTTCGACCTCGGTTTCACGCCCGGCGAGAGTGTCGTGCGCCTGAGGCACGCCCCGCTCGGGGACCCGCTGATGTTTCGCGTGGGTGGCGTCGAGATCGTCCTGCGCAAGGCCCAGGCCCGACGCATCCTGGTTGCGGCGTGACCTACTCCCGCTCGTTTACCTCGACACGCTCGTTCGTTCCTCACGAGCGGCTCAGCACGGCGCCTCGCGGGCACTCGGGACCCGGGGGAGGGAAAGCGTGAGCCACGGCCACCATCCGCCCGCACCCCGCACGGGTGCCGAGGCGGCCGCGCCGCGCATTGCGCTGATCGGCAGCCCCAACGCGGGCAAGACCACCCTCTTCAACGGCCTCACCGGGCTCCGCGCCAAGACCGGCAACTACCCCGGCGTCACCGTCGCCCGCTACGAGGGCCTCGTTGAGACGGATACCGGCCCGGTCGTCGTCGAGGATCTGCCCGGCACCTACTCACTCGACCCCATCAGCCCCGACGAGGAGATCGTCGCCACCGTCCTCGACGAGGCGGATTCGATCGCCGGCCTGCTGGTCGTGGTCGACGCCACCAACCTGCGCCGCGGCCTGGGCTTCGTCGCCCAGGTGCAGCAGGCGGGCCTGCCCACCGCGATCGTGCTCACCTTCGCCGACGAACTGCTGCGCCGCGGCGGCAAGGTCGACCCGGAGGCGCTTTCCCGCGCGCTCGGGCTGAAGGTGTTGCCGGTGGTCGCGGGTGAGCGACGCGGGGTCGAGGCGCTGCGCCAAGCCCTGGCCGACCCGACGTCCTGGCCCGCCCCGATGCTGCCGCCCCCCACCGAGCCCGAGGAGGTCGTCGGCTGGACCCAGTCCATCGTCAAGGCCGCCCACTTCGCCGCGCCAGATCCTGATTCGCGCACCGGAAGGCTCGACGGCGTGCTGCTGCATCCGGTCTGGGGCACGCTGATCTTCTTCCTCACGATGTTCGCGTTCTTCCAGACGATCTTCGTGGTCGCCGCGCCCATCCAGGGCTGGATCGAATCCGCGTTCGCGTGGCTGGGGGAGTGGGCCCGCACGTCCATCCCGGTCGGCTGGCTCGCCTCCTTCGTGGCCGACGCGCTGCTGGCCGGGGTGGGCGGCGTGCTCGTGTTCGTGCCGCAGATCGCGCTGCTGTTCGTCCTCATCTCCCTGCTCGAGGGCTCCGGCTACCTTTCCAGGGCGGCGTACCTGATGGACCGGGTCATGTCGACGGCGGGGCTCGAGGGCCGCGCGTTCGTCGCGCTCCTGTCGTCGCTGGCCTGTGCCATCCCCGGCATCATGGCCACCCGCACCCTGCCGTCGGCCAAGGACAGGCTCGCGACCATGATGGCCGCGCCGCTGATGACCTGTTCGGCCAGGCTGCCGGTCTACGTGCTGCTCATCGGCCTGCTCGTGCCGCCAGACCTGGGCTGGGGTCCGCTCAGGGCGCAGGGCGCCATCATGTTCGGGCTCTACGTGCTCGGGGCGGCGTCGGCCATGACCTCGGCCTGGTTCTGGAAGCGCATCGTGGGCCGCTCCGGCGTCGGCCTGCCCTTCTACATGGAGATGCCGTCCTACCGGCTGCCGCGGCTGAAGACCGTGCTGATCTCGGTATGGGACGCGTGCAAGGCGTTCCTGCGCAAGATCACCTCGATCATCCTCGTGACCACCGTCATCCTGTGGGCCCTGCTGAGCCTGCCGATGCGCTCGGCCGACGAACTGGCCGCCGCCGGCGTCGACCCCACCGACGACGTCGCGGTCACCGCCTACACGCTCGACCAGTCCATCGCCGCCGACATCGGCCGTGCCGTCCAACCCGTCTTCGAGCCGCTTGGCTTCGACTGGCGGATCAACGTGGGCGTCATCTCCTCGCTCGCCGCGCGCGAGGTGTTCGTCGCGACGCTGGGGCAGGTCGCCTCCGCGTCGGACCCGGAGAACCCCACCAACGCCCTGGCCGAGATGCGCCACCAGGACGGCCCCCGCGAGGGGGAGAAGGTCTTCACCCCGCCCACCATCGCCGCGCTGCTGGTGTTCTTCGTCTACGCCATGCAGTGCATGTCCACGCTGGCCGTCATGCGCCGCGAGACCGGCACGTGGCGCTGGCCCATCATCGCGTTCACCTACCTGGGCGTCACCGCCTGGGTGATGGCGTTCCTCGCCCACCAGATCGTCGGAGTGCTGACATGAAACGAGCCATCCACCCCCAGTCCATCCCCGGCGAGCCGCGCGCGGTGCGCTGGGTGACCGACGTCGACCTCCCCGTCGGCGAGGTGGTCAAGGCCGCCGGGACGCTGGGCCCGCTCATGGAGTACGGGGTGCTCACCAAGGTCATGGTCGAGCGCGGCGGCGTCTGGACGTGGCTGGCCGAGGACCAGAGCTGGACCGACCACGGCCCGCGGATCCGCGACGCGGTGGCCGCCGCCGTCGACCTCGACGGCTGGGAGATCACCGAGGGCTCCGAGGAACTCCTCGGCCTGCTGGCCCGTGAGGTGCTCGAGGGCGAACTGGCCAGCTACGTGTCCAGCCACGGCGGCCACATCACCGTGGAGAGCTCCACGCCCACCACATTGATGCTCGACTTCGGTGGCGCGTGCGAGGACTGCCCGGCCGCCGGCGCCACGCTGCACGACCGCATCGAGAAGACCGTCCGGGAGCGCTACCCGCTCGTCGAGAAGGTCGAGCGCGTGGGCGGCGAGCACCAAGGCGGCCTCAGCGGATGGCTCGGCCTGCCCGTGCCGGGTCGCGGAAGGTGACCTTGGGAAATCGCCGCGATCGCGCCAGATAGCTCCCATCGCGTCGTTTTCTAAAGGTGAAACGTGGGCGCGCAGTGAGAATGGGGTGATGAACGTCTACGAGCACGTCTCCGAGTTCGCCGCCCCACACAATGCCGTCGCAGCCATGGTCACGGGCCCGGGGGGTCCTCGCAGGCGTGGGTGGCAGGTTGGCGAACAAGCACGCGATCACCAGCTGGATCGGGGTCGACGACGTGGCCCGCGTCTACGCGCACGCCCTGGCCACGCCGTTGATGCAGGGGCCGGTGAACATGGTGGGGCCGGAGCCGGTCACGCACCAGGAGTTCGCCGACACACTCGCCAGGGTGCTGCGGCGGAGGGCGTGGCTGCCGGTGCCGCAGATCGGGCCGAAGGCGCTGCTGGGCTCAGAGGGTCACGACCCAGCTGATCGACACCGATCAGAGGGTCAGCTCCGCCAAGCTGGAGGCCACAGGCTTCCAGTTCGCCGAGCCCACCGTCGAGGAGGCGCTGGCGCACACGCTCATGCGGTGAGTTGCAGCACTCGGAACCCGCACAGCGCGAGGAACGCCAGGGCGATGAGGCCGAGCAGCGGCCACTGGAACCTGCGGTACTGCTTCGGCAGGTAGATCACCGCGGCGGTGGCGAGCACGCCGCCGAGCAGGCCACCCAGGTGGCCCTGCCAGGAGACGTTGGCCCACATGAACGACAGCAGCACGTTGAGGCCGATCCAGGTGAGGATGCCGCGCACGTCGCCCTTGTGCTTCAGCGCGAGCATGAGGACGGCGCCCAGCAGGCCGTAGATTGCGCCCGACGCGCCCAGCGTGGCGCCGGCGGGGTGCGAGAAGAGCATCACGAACGTGGAGCCGCCGAGCAGGGCGACGAAGTAGATGGCCAGGAAGCGCCAGCGGCCGACGATCTGCTCGACGTTGGGGCCGAGCAGGTACAGCACCAGCATGTTGAAGCCGATGTGCCACAGCGCCACGTGCGAGAAGCCCGACGTGATGAGCTGCCACCAGGCGCCGCCGAACGCGACGTCGACCGGGGCCAGGGACAGGTAGGCCATGGGCACTCCGCCGTAACCGCCGGTCAGCAGCAGCAGTAGCCAGATGGCCACGTTGACGCCGGCCAGCGCGATCGAGGTGGTCTTCGGGTTCGCGGAGCGGCCACCGCCGTAGGGGAGGGAGTGCTGGCGGGTCTGCCTGACGCCCTGCTGCACGCACTCGGGGCACTGGAAGCCGACCGACCCGGGCACCATGCACTCGGGGCAGATGGGGCGCCCGCAGCGTTGGCACACGATGCGGGTGGGCTCATTGGGGTGCCGGTAACAGGTGGGGGCGGCCATTTCCATGCCCCGAGCGTACCCGCGGGCCGCTAACTGGCGCGCTGGTGCTCGCGCTGGAGCCGGCGGTTCTCGGCCCACGCCTCGCGGGCCTCCGGGTCGTCCATGATCAGGTAGACGAGGCCGCAGTCCTGCGGGCCGGTCACGTTGACCTGGCAGAGCGTGCAGGGGTCCCCCGGGCGCAAGGGGCACTTCGCATCCGGTCTCCTGCGCTTCTCACTCACCCCTCCACCATACGCCCGGGGGGTACTGGTCATGGCGGCGGGGGTCCCGTGCGCCATGGCCCACCGGTAGGTTGTCCTCCATGGGTCACTCGCATGGGGAGCACGTCCACCTCGAGGTGGGGCAGCGTGCCCGCACGCTGCTGATCGGCTTCCTCGTGGTCGTCGGGGTACTGGCCGTGGCCGGCATGATCTGGCTGTGGCCCACGGGCGCCCACCTCGACTCGGCCCTCAACAAGATCGACGAGGTGCCCGGCGTCACCTACGAGGACGCCACCATCACCGCGGTCACCGACGGGTGCGCCTCCATCGACATGGGCCCCATCGAGGGGCCGCCCTGCCTGACGGCCGAGGTCAGCATCGACACCGGGCCCGACGCCGGGGAGGCCGCCGCCGTCGAACTGACCGGCCCGCAGGTGCACGCGGGCCTGAAGTCCGGCGACTCCATCGAGATCGCCAGGCTCCCCACCGCCGACGGCATCCACTACTCGTTCAGCGGCGTCAACCGGCTGCCTGTCATCGGCATCATGCTGGCGTTGCTGCTGGTGGCCGTCGTGGCGGTCGCCCGGTGGCGGGGGCTGATGGCGCTGGTGGGGTTGGGCATCGCGGCCTACGTGCTGCTCGGCTTCATGCTGCCGGCGGTGATCGTGGGCAAACCCGGCATGGCGGTGGCCCTGTCCGGCTCGACGGTGATCATGTTCATCGTGCTCTACGTGGCCCACGGCGTCTCGATCCGCACCTCGGCGGCCCTGGCCGGGACGTTGCTGGGGCTTGCGGTCACCACGGCCCTCGGTTCGGTGGCGGTGGGGGCGGCCCGGC
This sequence comes from Propionibacterium sp., assembly GCA_012837465.1. Classification (GTDB taxonomy): domain Bacteria; phylum Actinomycetota; class Actinomycetes; order Propionibacteriales; family Propionibacteriaceae; genus Arachnia. Next base: position 14,892 of record DURG01000395.1, read on the forward strand.
TCTCGGGCTTCTCGGACGAGAACGAGTACGACCTGGCGCAACTGGCGCCGGCCATCAACTTCCAGGACCTCCTCATGGTGGGCATCATCGTGGGCGGCCTAGGCGTACTCAACGACGTGACCATCACCCAGGCCTCCGCCGTCTGGGAGTTGCGCGCCGCGGCGCCGCAATGGTCGCGCACCCGGGTGTTCCGCGCCGGCATGCGCATCGGGCGCGACCACATCGCCTCGACCATCTACACCATCGTGTTCGCCTACGCCGGCGCCGCCCTGGCGGTGCTGCTGTTGTTGTACTTCAGCACCCGCGCGCCCCTCGACCTCCTGGGCGTGGAGATGTTCGCCGGCGAGGCCGTCCGCACGCTCGGCTCCGCCATCGGCCTCGTGCTCAGCGTGCCGATCACCACCGGCATCGCCGCCCTCACCGTCGGGCCGGCGAGGGAGCCGGAACCGGCCCGCGCGGCCCAACCCTCAACTGAAATCTGAGCATTTCTCAGATTCGGCTTGGGAAACTCTCAGGAAAGTCGTACAGTTCTCTTGTCGCCCTCATGGGCGCCAACGAAAGCCAAGTGAAACCCTGAGAAACCTCCTAGGAATCCTGCGTGCGTAAGTCAGTCATCGGAGCCGTCATCATGGCGCTCCTGGTGGGCGTGTTCAGCGTCGCCACCGCCCCCCGGGCCGAGGCATCGTCCCTGCCCAACTTCCCGATGCTGCTCCCGGTCGGCTGGGGCCTCACCGTCCAGGGCGGCGGCACCCACACCTTCGCCTCCGGCGTGCGTAGCTCGGTGGATCTGGGAGCCTCCGGCAACGTGTCGGTCGAGGTCGTCGCCGCGGCCGACGGCGTGGTCACCGTGGTCAAGCAGAGCTGCCAGGTGATCATCACGCACCGGGACGGCTGGCAGACGCAGTACTACCACCTCAAGCAGATCCCCTCCGGCCTGGCCAGCGGCCAGCAGATCGCCGCCGGCACCAAGCTCGGCATGACCGGTATGCCCGGCTCCGAGACCTGCGGCCGCGGCACCTTCCGCCACGTGCACTTCACCCTCATGAAGAACGGCACCGAGATGCCCATCCACGGCCTGCAGATGGGTGGCTACACCATCAACGGCTCCGGCGGCTCCTACTGCGGCTACTGGACGCGTAACTCCGACGGCGCCGTCGTCGCCGATGCCCGCCGCTCCTGCTACGCGGTGCCCGCCATCAGCAACACCCTGCTGCCCGCCTCCGCGCTGGAACGCGACTCCGATGTCGCGGCCTCGCGGGACACGGAGCGCCCGGTGATCGCGGATCACGACACCATCGACGCCGTCGCGCTCTACGTCACCCCCGGCCTGCACACCGTCAGCGGCCGCGCCTGGCGCACCGAATGCGAGCCCTACTCGGC
>DURG01000007.1 GCA_012837465.1 Propionibacterium sp.
CCGGCCAGCGCGAGACCCTCACGGCGGGGCCGGAGGAGATCGCAGTCGCCCGGTTGAACACCGGCTCATCCGCGCGCAGTGTCGAGTTCGAGGGCCTCACCTACCGCATGGTGTCGGTGCCGATGACCGTCGACGATGAGCACTACGCCGTCATGCACGCCCGGCCCCTCACCGCGCTGCAGTCCACGCTCAGCTCGTTGTGGGTGGTGCTGCTGGTGGCGGGCATGCTCGGCATCATGACCACGACGGCCGCAGCGCTGTGGGCCGCCCGCGCGGTGCTGGCCCCCGTGCGTCGCCTGTCGCAGGCAGTGAAGTCGGTCACGCAGACGGATCAGCTCAATCCCATCCGCATCTACGGCCGCGACGACCTGGGCGAGCTCACGAAGTCGTTCAACACCATGCTCCGCTCACTGCAGCAGTCGCGCGAGCAGCAGCGCCAGCTCATCGCTGATGCCGGCCACGAACTCCGCACGCCGCTCACGTCGATGCGCACCAACGTCGAACTGCTGTTGGCCGACGACAAGTCCGGCATGCTCCCCGAGGGCGCGCGCTCCGAGGTGCTCGGTGACGTCGCGGCTCAGCTCGGAGAGTTCTCCGCGCTCGTGGGCGACCTCGTGGCACTGACCCGCGACGACCACCTGCAGCGCCCGCACGAACTGCTCGACATGGCCGAGGTCACCGAATCCGCCCTCTCCCGCGCCGAGCGCCGTGGGCCGAACATCCACTTCGACGTGGTGTTGGAGTCGACGCCGGTCATGGGCGACGCCTCCACGCTCGAGCGTGCGATCACCAACCTGCTCGACAATGCGGTGAAGTTCTCCCCTTCCGACGGCACGCTGCGCGTGTACCTGATGGATGGCACGCTGACGATCATCGACCAGGGCCCCGGCATCGAGGAAGATGACCTGCCCAACATCTTCGACCGCTTCTACCGGTCCGACAAGGCCCGCAACACCCCGGGCACCGGCCTGGGCCTCTCCATCGTGGCCCACACCGTCGAGGCCCACGGCGGCACCGTGCGCGCGAGCAACGACCCCGACGGCGGCGCCAGGTTCACGTTGCGCCTCCCCGTCGTCGAGCTCGCTGAACATTACGAGTGAACGACCCCGATTGGCCCCTGAGCGTCGCCGGCGAGGAACGAGCCAGCGGCGACGAAGGCGTTGTCCTGGGTGTTCGTGAGGGACGAACGAACGTATCGAAGGAGCGCCCGCAGCGTTCCTGGCACCTCAGCACCGCCCAGAAGCGCGGCCTCTCCGTCGGCCTTGCAACCGGCCTGTACGGCATCTCCTTCGGCGCCCTCGCGGTGGTGGCGGGGCTGTCGGTCTGGCAGGCGTCGGCGTTGAGCCTGTTGATGTTCACCGGCGGCTCGCAGTTCGCGTTCATCGGGGTGCTCGGCGGTGGCGGGTCGCTGGGCGCAGCGACTGCCGCGGCTTCGCTCGTGGGCGTGCGCAACGCCGTGTACGGGGTGACGGCCAACGCGATGCTGCGGCCGCGGGGGTGGCGCAAGCTCGTGGCCGCCCAGGTGACGATCGACGAGGCCATCGCCGTCGCCTCAGCCACCGAGAACCCAGCAGAGGAGCGCCGGGGCTTCTGGACCGCAGGCATCGCGGTCTTCGTGCTGTGGAACCTGTTCACCGTCCTGGGGGCGGTGGCGGGCAATGCGCTGGGCGACCCCAAGGCCTGGGGCCTCGATGGCGCGGCCGTCGCAGCGTTCCTGGGCCTGCTCTGGCCCAGGCTGAAGGCACGCGACCCCATCGTGATCGCAGTGGCTGCCGCTCTGACGACGGTCTTGGTGGCGCCGTTCGTGCCGCCGGGCATCCCGATCATCCTCGCGGCCGTCGTCGCCGTCATCCTGACCGTGGCGCAGCGCTCGGTCGCCCCGCGCGGCGACGAAGACCCCCCACAGCCGGTCCCTGAGCGTCGCGCCCCGCGCGGCGACGAAGGGCCCCCGCAACCGACGCACCCAGCCCAACCCCAGGACGGTGACCGGTGACCCTCTGGATCTGGATCCTCGCAGCGTGCGTGATCGCGTTCGCGACCAAGTTCGTCGGCTACCTCCTGCCGGAGAAGTGGTTGGAGAACCCGTGGGTCCTGCCGCTCAGCCAGGGCGTGACGGTGGGGCTGCTCGCCAGCCTCGTCGCGGCGAACACATTCGTTGACGGCACCACGATCGTGCTCGACGCGCGCCTCGCCGCGCTGGTTGCGGCCGCCGTCGCCCTGCTCCTTCGGGCGCCCTACCTGGTGGTCGTGATCGTGGGGGCGGTGGCAGCCGCCCTCACCCGCTTGCTCATGGGCTGAGCAAGCGGGATCAGGGCCCTGCAGCCGGGGCTCACTACCCCGGCCCACGACTTCGTGCCTCTCGCTCGAACACCTGCTGGTTCTTCGGTGGAACCACTCTCGGCATCTGGGTTGACGGATCCATGACGACGGTCCACTGCTCCCGACGGGCATACCGATCCGGCTCGACCAGGGAATGGTGGTAGGGGCAGAGCAGCACCAGGTTGTGCATGGCGGTGGGCCCACGCCGGTACCACGGCACGATGTGGTGGGCCTCACAGTAGGTGTGATGGGCGTTGCAGCCGGGGAAGACGCAGCCCTTGTCCCGGCGCGCCAAAGCCCGCCGCATAGCCGGAGTCACGGTGCGCTTCGACATTCCCTCGTCGAGGATCTCCGAGCTTCCGCCGAGGACCGAGGCCATGAGATCAGCGTCGCACAGCATCCGGCGCAGTTCGCCCGCGGGAAGCTGGGCCCCCGAGGGCACCAGCCCTGCGGACTCTGCCCGGTTCTCAAGCTCTTCGAGGGTCATCTGCACGACGACGCGGGGCCGATCCCCCGCGACCCTGGGCGCGCGCCCGTGGCGGCGGATCATCTGCACCAGCGCATCAGCGCGGCGCTGGCCAACCGAGCGACCCGAATCCGCCAGGCGTGCTGCGCCAATCTCTTCTGCGCCGGCCTTCGCTTGGCGAAGCGCTGCGAGCCGATCCTTGGCCGCGCGTCGATCACGGACCACGTAGGCCTCGAGCATGAGGATCATCGGCTCAGCCTCGAACTCCGGCAACATGCCGCGGAAGCTCACCGACCCATCACCGTCGTTGTCATAGGTGAAGAAGCGGTTTCGGTGAGCGCGATCGCGCTGGGCTGCAAGCTTCTCCTGAGTTGTCTCGTGGGAGGGCATCAACTCCGGGGCCACCTCCGCCAGCACCACGTGCGCGAGCTTCTTCAGCTTGCGAGGGGTGGCTCCGATCTCGCCGGCCCGCTGCACGTACCGTTGCTCCACCTTCTCCAACACCTCGGCCGGAAGCGCGGGCAACGTCTCGATGCCTTTCGCCATGGCCTGCGCCTGCTGCGGTGAGATGTCTCCACCGAGTGCTGCATCACGCACAGCCTCATGACGGCTCACCTCCTGGGCCTTGAACACCTCACGCGCGGCATCCCCAGCATCCCGACCCTCCGTCGTGGAGATCAGTGACGTCAAGGGGGTGGAGGTGGCAGCCTCGGCAGACTTCTTGGCGTCCACTTCCGCCGTGACCGTGTCCGCCAGCGCCGCAAACCTGTCAGCAACGCGGCGCACTTCCTGCATGACTGTGACGAGTTCCGACGAAGTCAGTGACTCCCGCTGGGTGTGATCAATCGACGTCAGCAACTCGGCAGCGGCGGTGACCGCCTGCCGGGTGGAACGTCGATTCATGTGCATGATCTAAAACTAACCGTGGTCACTGACATTTTTGGATCATGGAGGGCCAGCTCGGTGAAACCTTGGTTCGTTACCAAACCGTTACCACTGCCTGGAATCCTCGCTTGGAGTATGGACCTGAGTGCCGACGATTGAGACAGGATGCAACCATTTGTCCACAGGTTTATCCCCACTCTGTGCACAAGTTACGTCTGTGTGATTCGGTGCAGCCGAGACGTACCGACACCGCTGTTGTCGAGATCCGCTCTACTTTGTACAAACGGGCCTCCATACAATATGGATCACAAGGTAGGGCGCATCGGCCGTTGTCGCGCCACTTTGGGCCTGGCTTCTTGGGACGACCCTGTTGAGCAGGGCTCCCGCCTGAGAGATGACCAACGCCGTCATCGTTGTGAGGGGCCGTCTGTGAGTTGCAGACAGGGAATGACGGAAGACAGGGTAAGTGCCAACCACACCCATGCTGTCGGGAGCAATCCGAGCGTCACAGCCAAGCCACCGAAGGTGAGCGCGGCCACCGGCATCGCACCCAATACGATGGCGCGCTGCGCCCCCATCACGGCACCCAGTTGGCCTGCGGGGACAAGGCGTGCGGGCAGATCGGAGCCAGCCACCATAGCGATCGCGCTGCCTGCTCCGGCGATTGCGGCCTGGATGACAAGCCAGATCTCAGGTCGCCCCGGCAGAGCGCCAGCAAGGGTGCCGATGACCAACCCGTTCCCGACGACCATCGCCGACGCCACCGCGACCCGTGTGAGTCGTAGTCCTACCCGTTCGCTGATCCGAGCCGCCATCGCTGCTCCTGCCAATCCGCAGACTGCGGCCGCTGCCCCGATGGCAGCGAAGGCGGCTGGTGCCACCCCGACCTCGCTCAGGGCGATGACGGGTAGCAGCGTATTGGCCCCCATCACGGCGGCGTTGCTGAGCGCGTTGGCCACCGTCACCCGAGCCAGAAGCGGCTGCCCGAAGAGATGGCCGATCCCCCTCTTAGCCTCCGCCCATAGTGATGATCGGACCGGCGGCCGCATGGGGGTCAAAGGGCCGATCCGGCGCTGCGCGGCCGCGGAGATGAGATACGCCGCAGCCGCCCCGATCCAGGCAACCGGCACTGGTGCCAGAAGCAGCACACCTGCCACCAGCAGCGGGGCCGCTGCACCGCCGCCTTGGGTCATGGCCTGAACCCTGCCGTAGACCCAACGGATCTGTTGCGGCTCTACCAGCCGCGGAACGAGCAGCCCTTGCCCGGTGGTGAAGGCCACATCGGCCGTGCCGACCACGGCAGCCATGGCCACCAGCGCCGCCAACCCTCCCCACCCGGTGAGGAGGCCAGTCCCCCACAGCAGCACCCCCACGACGGCCACCTCGGCGCGCACCAAGGTGCCCAGCCCCATGAACCGCAACGGATTCCCGCGCCGGTCAGCCAACACCCCGATCGGGAACGATAAGAGCAGGAATGCGGCCAAACCCAACGAATTCAACACGCCCACCAGGCCGGCACCTGCACCCAGGACGCTGACCGCGACAATCGGCAGCACCTGCCGGGCGACACCGTCACCGATGCTCTCAGCCAGCGCCGTCGCATTGAGCCACCTCGTGCCACGACTCTTCCCATCCTGTAAGGCCATTCCTGACAGTCTATGTCAGGAATGGCCTGACGTGCATAATGTTCCCATGCCCGCCGACGCCTTCTGCAGCTACTGCCTCCGGCCACGCACCGACACCGGCCCGTTGGTGGCAAGCCCCCTCGCCACCATCTGCAGGCAATGCGCCGCCGGCGCGGTCAAGCTGATTGACGCGGCTCCCCGACAGGCGGACCTCAGCGGACCCAGCACCCCGTGGGATTCCCTCACCGACGATGACCTCCTGAGCCGGCTTCCCGACGTGGCCGAGGCTGGCGAGCAGGTCGAGCGACACCTGCGCACCTGGGTCGACGCAGCACGCCAGCGCGGGCTCAGCTGGGCCAGCATCGGCGAAGCCCTGGGCATGACCCGCCAATCAGCATGGGAACGCTTCACCCGCCCTGAACCACAGGAACAGTCCACTCTGAACGTGAAGCCATCAAAGACCAGCGCACCTCGACAACGGTGAGCCCAGGTCTCGCGGCTATAGGATCTGCCCATGCCCGTCACTACGCGACTCAACCATGTCCACCCCACCCGAGACGTGGCAATCCTTGAGGAGCCGTGGACGGTGGATGAGGTCCGGGAAGCGGCACGGCGCAGCCTCCGACCCCTGACGCAGAAGGCCGTGCCGGGTACGGAGTCTTCGCGGAGTTAGCCACTCAGATCGACCGAGACCGCAGTGTCATCTGCCGGGTCGGCGACGACGTCGTTGCGGCCGCGTTCGTCTTCTCCGACGATGAGCCTGAGGAAGCTCTGGCCGAAGCCCTCCTGCCGCACCATCCGCAGGCCCGGACCGCCGTCGGGTCATGCATGGCCCATGTCATCAGCGAAGCGGAGAAGGTGTGGTTCGCCGAGGCGGTGACGGGCAGGAGTCGGGACGAGCTGGGGATCGTCGCCGGCCCCGACGAGTCCTTCGATCTGTCGTCGGAGGACACCGTCGAGAGCGTCCAGCGCGACTACCGGACGGCCATCGAGGAGTCGCGGGCCGCCGTCGCCGGTCTCGGTCTGGACGACCTGCTGCCCGGGAACAGGCGCGGACCGCTGCCGCTCAGGTGGATCTACCTCCACGTGCTGCGCGAACTCGCCCAGCACTGCGGCCACGCCGACATCCTCCGCGAGCAGATTCTCGCACGGAGAAGCTAGCTCAGGCGAGAGGTTCGTACACCTCGGTGACGAGTTCGTCTTCACTGACCTGATCCGGCGTCGTCAAGTACAGATTGAAGGCCTTGCTCGCGAGGGTCCCGTCGCCCCGAAGGCTGAGACCGTCGGCCGCGCGACGGTCGTTGATGAGGTCGTGGGCCTTGCTGATTTGCTTGTGCGAGCCGAGGACGCGCGCCACGAGGCAGTCGCGCTCGGGCAGCTCCAAGATCTCCAGCGGCGCTTCGACGCGGGTGCCGGGCGCGACGTGCATGAAGATCGAAAGGTCGACATCGCGCTCGGTGTATCCATCCTCGTGCTCGATCACACCCCATGGGCCCGCGGCGGTCACGCCCTGAGCTACGAGCGCAGGGGTCATGCGTTGCCAGAGAAGCGGTTCATCGAAGTAGGTGGGGACAGTGCCGCGCAACGCGACGAGTGTCATGGCGGGGACGGTGGTACGGGTAACGGTGATGCGGTTCGTCGTTTCGGCCATGACCCAGCATTGCGCCTGAGACGGGGTGAGAGTCAACCCCTGATCATTCGGAGTCCGGCGGGAAGCCGCCGAACCGTTACGATCCACGCGTGAGCATGACACCCGAACCACGCGACTGCGGCTTCGATGACGAGGGCCTCTGGTTCCGGTACCGCGCGGCAGCGATCATCCTCCACGACGGCAACGTGCTCATGGCCGGCAACGACAGCGACTCCTATCTCTACTCCATCGGTGGTGCGGTACACCACGGCGAGAGCGCCGTCGACGCAGTCCGGCGCGAGGTGTTGGAGGAGACCGGTGTCGAGATGGAGGTCGACCGGCTCGCGTTCATCCACGAGAACTTCTTCACCGACTCCGAGTCGCCCGGACTCATTGGCCGCCAATGCCACGAGGTGACCTTCTACTTCCTCATGAAGTACGACCCGGCCATCCCCCTCAGCACCGAGCCGAGCCTCACCAGCCTCGGCGATGTGGAGCGCCACGTCTGGGTCCCGCTCTCTGACTACGGGCGCGGACGGACCGCCTACCCGACATTCTTCGCCAACGAACTCGCCGCGCTCAGGCCCGCCCCAAAGTGGATCACCACCCATGAGTGACGAGTGCATCCCCCTGCTGCTGAAGCGCGGCTGATTCCGCTCAAGCCGGTCCGCTTGGACAAGTCAGAAAATTAACGCTGCGAAAATGGGGGTTGAATGTGGATAATCCACAGCCAACCCCCATTTTCGCAGCGTTAGTTTTCGCCTC